>JAISQG010000252.1 GCA_031274335.1 Gracilibacteraceae bacterium | reverse complement strand
GGCGGCGCGGCAGGCGGGGGCGGCCGGAATAAACGGCAGGGCGCCTCCGCCGATTTGTGCCGGGCCGCCTCTTGGCTGCGCCGGGTATATGTTGAGCAAATCCGTGACCAGACCCTTATGCCCCAGGCTTCCGTCCAGAGTCGCGTACCGGCGCGCCGGAATTGGAGCGGCGATTTCCGCCGCGGCGGCGAAAAAGGCGCTGTTTTCCGCGCCCCAGAGCAAAACGCATGACACGCCGCGCCGCGCCGCCTCCTCGCCCAGCGCCAAAAGCGGGAAAACGCCGATGCCGCCGGCGACAAGGAGCAGGCTGCCCGCTGCGGGGATGGTGAAACCACGCCCCAGCGGGCCGAGAATGTCCAGCTCTTCGCCGGGGCGTTTTTGTGCCAGAAGCTCCGTGCCCTGCCCTTTCAGCCTGTAATAGACAGTGACCCGGCCGCCTTCCGCGTCAATGCGGGCCAGACTGAGCGGCCGGCGCAGCAACGGCGCGGGCGCGTGCGTCACGCGGATATGGATAAATTGGCCCGGCCGCGCCGTCACCGCCGTTTCGCCCTTGAGCACCAGGCGGTACAGTTTTTGCGCCGGGTCTCCCACCGGGCTGTTTTCCTCGATGAATTCCACAGTTTACTCCCCGTCCCAGACCAGGATCGGATCCTGTCCGCCTTCCCATTCTTTTGTGTTCACGACCTGCCAGGCCGTGACGCGATAGCGCCCCTCACCCTCGGGCGCCGGCCACGCTTCCTCTCCGGGCGCGGCCGGCACGCGCAAAGCGACGCGCAAAACCTGGCGCTCGTTCAGCGGCATATCAAAGCCCACGCGCAATGTCCGGTCCGGATCAAGCTCGAGGCTGATTCCTTCCATGCCGCCGAGCGCCGCGGCCGCGGCCTGGGCAAAAGATGGCGCGCCCGCGAGCGGCGAGCCGGCGGAAACGAGCGCGCGCAGGCGAGCATCGATTTCGGCCAGACGCTCTGTGGCGGCGCTGTCCGCCGCGTAATATTCGCGCGCCGCTTGCGCCTGTTTTTCCGCCAGGCGCAAATCGGCTTGCGCCGACATGAAGGAAAGCGCGGCAAAAATCGTGAGCGACAGCACGACGAAAATGACCAAAATGGAAGAACCGCCGACACTCAGCCCTCCGACCGATTTTTTTTCAATCATAGCGCACCCTCTTGCGGCGTGGCGTACACGGTGCAGGTGATGGCAAAAAGCTGCACTGTGTCCGGCCGAGAAACGGCGACTTCGGCCTGCCACAACCCGTCCCGCTCCGCCACCCGGCGCACCGTGAGCCAAAAAGCCGCCGTCTCCGCGTCGTCCGCCGCCAAAAGCCGCCAATCCTCGTCATAGCAAAACACCCACTCGCCCGGCCCCGTGGCTCGCGCTCCCGCCGCGCCGGACAGCCATTCCTCCGGCGCCGGCGCCGCCCGCAAATTCTCCGCCAGGCTTTGCGTGACCATAACCGCCCGCGTCAGATTTTCACTCGCCGCGCCCGAAACATGCGCCTGCACAAAAAGCCTCATGCAAACCGCAGAGGCTACTGCCAGAAAAAGGATGGCTATTATCATTTCCAGTAAAAAAAGGCTTGATTTGGAAGAAGAACGGGATTTGGTCATGGGGCTAACTCCTTAAACTCATTTCCAGCGTCATCTCGCTCCCGGCGGCGTCCGTGGCCGTGAAGCGCAGTAGCCCGCTCTCTGTCTGCTCCAGGCGGAAACCCGGCGTTTCCATGATGGTCAGGCCGTAACTGAGTTCCAGATCGGCGCCTTTTTCCAGGAAAACCTCTTTCACGGCGCCCTCGTGGCAATAAATCCAGGTCTGATATACCGCCTCTCCGAAAGTCTGCTCCAGCACCAGCGCCGGCGTCCCTTGCAGCTCCGCCGCGTAAACCGCGCCCTGCGCGTCGTGCTGCCGCACTTTGGCCGCCACATAGGCGAGCGGTGTGCGCAAGCTGAAATGCTCATCCATTTGCGTCACGGTGTGCCGGTATACATTGGCGCCCGTCATGACGACAAAGAGAGACGACGCCGCCAGTACTCCGAAAAGAGCAAGCAGGAACAGCACGTCCGTCAGATGCCCGCGGCGCTCCATCACTGCCCTCCCGTCAGCGGGCCGTTTTTCGGCAGCACGGTGATGTCGGGCATGATGTTGGAGGCAAAGGCTTCATAATGATAAACATAATCCCGGTCCAAGCGCAAACCATAATGGTCATGCAAATAACGCACATTGGGCGGATATTCCCCCTCTAGGGCGTAACAATGCACGGCCGCCTGCACAACAGCTTTGCGCGCCGCCTCCAATTTTTCCTCCGCCGTGCTCCTGTCCATGTTGCCGAGACCTTGCCAGCAGATCAGGACGATGCCGGCAAAAAAAACAAGCGACATGCCCCAGGTTTTGACAAAACCCAGTCTGTCGCGCTCTTTTGTGAAACGGTTGCGCATGGGTCGGTTCCTCCTGCCGTTGCGGTTACACATAATTTAGCGGATTCCGTTATTTATCATACCAGCACATGAAGCGCAAGTAAATAGCAAAACGAAAATTTCCGGAGACGGCCATCTCTGTTTTGGCCGGATAAGCGGCTGCCGGCGCCTGTGTTTATTCGGCGGCGCGGTGAAAATTTTCGTCGCCGGCAAACCAGGAAAGGTTATATACAAAAAGAATTTCCGTAAAGTCTCCGCGCTCCAGACGTTCGCTCAGCGGCTCGTGAAAATAGCGCAAGTCGATAAGGGTTATTTCATCGTAATATGGCAGGAGGAACGGCGCCAGGGCGTGCGCGAAGGAATCTTTTAGGATCAGCAGGCGGCGTCCGCTGCCGGCGGCGGTGCGGATGATCGTCTCGCTGTGGTTGCCGTCGAGAAAAACCGTATAAAGGTCTTTTTTGGCCAAATTGGCGCTGATATACGGCGAGAGCGCCGTTGCGCCCGTGTCGACAAAACGCACGTCAACGCCCGTCAGCGCCTCGTTTTCCCACAGGAGGAAATCGTCGCCGCGCAGCCAAGGGAGAGGCGCCTGGGCATGCAGGGCGCCAAAAAAGGGCGGCGCGCCGGGGTCATATGGCTGCCAATCCCCCGTTTCCCAGCCGCCCCGCGCGGCGAGGGCCAAAAAAGCGCGGTAAGCGCCCGCCTGCGTCCAATGGTGGTCGGTGCGGAAATAGAGATCGGCGCCTTCGCCGCTCCCGGCGGCCAGGTAAGGCCAGACGTCCACCACATCCACGGCGGGAGGCAAGGTATCCAGCGCCTCGCGCATGAAGCGGCGTTCGTCGAGGAGCGGCGCGTGCGCGGGCAAATCCTCCGCGTAAAAGGCGGCCGCGCTGTAAACAGGCAAAAAAACACAGGGCAGTCCGCTGTTTTCAGCCAAATCGCCCATCAAAGCGAGATTTTCGGCAAATAGCCCGGGCGCAGGCGGGTCTTTTTTTTCAAACAGGCGCCCCCGCGCACCGATATAAGCGCCGCCGATGTCTTTTCTGCCAAGACCGGCGTCCGCCGCCGCCTTGACCCGCACCCAAAAAGAGCGGAGCGGGAATTGATCGGCCAGATAAGTTTCCAGGCCGCGGGCGAGCGAGCCGTCCAGAAGGCGCGTCAGGCGCGGAGCGGGTAATTGCGCGAGATAGCGGTTTTCCATTTCGGAGAAGCTTTGATCCGCCAAAAGCAGATAACCCGCGGGCGGAACTAGCAGGAAGATGAGAAAAAAGGCTGTCAGAGCGCGGAGAGATGCTTTTTCTTTCATCGGTGTCCTTTCATCAGAAACGGAAATAAAGAAAAGGGTTGTAAGCGGAACTGACGATATATGCGAGGCACAGAAAAAGAGCGCCGGCTGACAGGGCGGCCCCGCTCCAGCCGGCCAGCCCCGGCCTTCCCTGAGTCAGGCGCCGCCAAAGCCCGGCGGGGATAGGTGTAGCCCCGATGGCGCAAATGATGAACAGCGGACCGAAAGAGAGCATGTGGTACAAAGCGAAATCATCCGCGTAAACGGTGGCGCGCCCGAACATCAGTCCCAGGTAGCGCAATGCGTCTCCGGCGGATTCAAAACTGAAAAACACCCAGCTGACGAGGACAGCCGTCAGGCAGTATATATGGCCGAACCAGACCGGGGCCTTTTGCAAGAGATGTGCCCATACATATTTTTCCAAAATAAGCAGCAGGCCGAAATATGCTCCCCAGAGGGCGAAATTCCAGCTGGCGCCATGCCAGAGGCCGGTCAGCGTCCAGACGGCGGCGATGTTCAAAATATGGCGCGGCGCGGCGACGCGGTTTCCGCCCAGAGGAATGTAGACGTATTCGCGAAACCAGGCCGAAAGCGTCATATGCCAGCGCCGCCAGAAATCGGTCACCGAGCGGGCGATATATGGGTAACGGAAGTTCAGGGGAAAGGAAAAGCCGAACATGCGCCCCAGCCCGAGAGCCATGTCCGAATAACCGCTGAAATCAAAATATATTTGGCAGGCAAAAGCGCAGATGCCGAGCCAGGCGGCCAAGACCGACAAATCGTCCAAGGGGGTGGCGCGGCAGGTTTCCCACAGAACGCCGATCTGGTTGGCTAAAAGGACTTTTTTGCTGAGACCGAGCGCAAAAAGGCGGATGCCTTCGCCGAAAGCCGCGAGTGTTTCCCTACGGCCGCGCAATTGTTCAGCGACGGAGACATAGCGCACAATCGGGCCGGCGATAAGCTGCGGAAACATGGCGAGATAACAGCCGAAATCAATCAGGCTGCTCTGCGCCGCGCAGCGGCCGCGGTGGACGTCAAACACATAGGAGAGCGCCTGGAACGTGTAAAACGAGATGCCTATCGGCAGCGGCAAATCAGGCGCGGGGATATTAGCGCCGAGCGCGTTCACGCTGTCCGCCAGAAACCCGGCGTATTTGAAAAAACCAAGCAGCGCGAGATTGAGACAAACTGTCAGAAACAGAGCCGGGCGGCGCGGGCCGTGCCGCCGCGCCCACTGTCCGTAGGAGAAGTTTAGGATGATGGAAAAAAGCATGAGCGTGACATAAACCGGTTCGCCCCAGGCGTAAAAAACGATGCTGACGAGACAAAGCACCCCGTTTTTGGCGCGGCGCGGCGCGAGATAGTAGAGGCCTAGCGCGGCGGGCAGAAAGAAGAATAAAAACGGCAGGCCGGAAAAAACCACGGGTTCCTCCTGTTTCTCAATTCCTTAATCCATGACCAGCGCCACATACAGTTCCTGCAACGCGGCGCGCGCCGCCGGCGGCGCGCATACCGCCGCCAGTTTTTGCGCCTGGATGCCCATTCCCTCACCCCGGGCGGCTTCCAGGCGCACATTGACGCGCCCGGCGCCGTAATGAGCGGCCAAGGCCGCGAGCGACGCGCTCAATCTGCCGGGCGGCACAAGGATTTCCTGGACATCCAGCGCCCCGCCGGCCCGCGATATGGCCGCGCAGCCGATATCTGCCCCGTTTTCCCGCAACAGGCAAAATCCTCCTCCGAAAAGGGAGAGCATTTTGCTCTGATACATAAGAAGCTGTTCCTGCCACACCAGATGAATTTGACCGCGCAACATGCGCTCTCTGGCCATGCCGTACCAATCGCCGGAAATATGGATTACTTCCGGCCGGTCCGTCAACGGCGCGAAAGAGACATACTCGTAACGGCAAATCCGGCCTGCGCTCTCATAGCCCAAGCGAGCATAAAATCCGAACAACTCAGGCGTCGCAGGCACGAGCAGGGCAAAATCCAAGCCCCGCGCTTCCGCATCCGCGTGAATCCGCGATATGAGACGCGAACCGAAGCCTTTGCCCCGCTGCCCGGGATGCGTGGCCACCGCGTAGAGATAGCACCCGTGCCACTCCTTCCCCTCTCCCCTGACGCTCACCGGCAGGACGAAAGCCATAGCAGCCGGAAAGCCGAAGCGCGTGAGCACATAGCAATTATCTTCGCCGTATAGCTCGCCGAACAGCAAATCCTCGCTTTTTTGTCCGTCCCCGAAACTTTTGCGGTATATCCGCCGCAAAAACGGAATGTCGCGGCGGCGGCTGAGGCGGATGCCGGTAAATGCGTCCCCGCGGGCGGGGACGCGGTCAGACCACGCGTTCTTTGG
>JAISQG010000218.1 GCA_031274335.1 Gracilibacteraceae bacterium | reverse complement strand
ATTTTCGAGCGGATTTTCACGCGCGAGGCTTACGGGCCGGCGAAAGAGGCGATGACCGCTAAATTATCAGATTTTTCCTATTCGATTGTTGAGTCCAGGGTTGACGGGCGTTCCGCCACTGTCAGCGTGGCTTTTCAATATTACGATCTGGCGGACGCCATGAACCGTATTCCGGAGACTTACTGGAAAGAGAATTACGGCTCATATGTGACTCAGCAGGCGACGAGCGAACAGCTGGAGCAGGCCATGATCGCGCTTATTGAGCGGGAACTGGCCGCGCTGCAGAATAAAAATTCGGCGACTGTGGCCATCCATCTGGACAGAAACGGGCGTGATTGGCGGATCTCCGATCTCGGAACGTGGAATGAGCCGCTGCTCTGTGTGCTGACCGGGGAGGTTTTCGGGCCGGTGGAAAGCGTGGTGCCTGAAACGCCGGCTGAAGGAGAAACCACGCCGGAAGCGGTTCCGGGCGAAAGCACATCCGCGCATTAAGTTACTAAGGGGGAATTGACGTGCCTGCTTCAATAGTCAGACAGCCTATAATCAGTGTGGAGACGGAAAAAGTTTGCGGTTACGCCTTGATGTACAGCGACAGCGGCGGACCGCTGCAAAATGACGAATCGTCTTCCAGCGAGGGCGCGGCGAAAACAATAGCGCATATTTTTTCATCGGCGGACTCCCAGCTTTTTACAGATGATCTGCCGCTGTACCTGACGTTTACGAGCCAGCTGATACGGGAAAATATCAGCCGCTTGTTCAACAAGGACAAGCTGGTCATACAGATCGATGACAGCGCCTCGGTCAACACGCCGCTTTTGCAAGATTTGTACAAATTGCGCGAAGAAGGTTATTTGTTCGTATTCAATGATTTCATGTTCGCGCAGCGTTATTTTAATCTCCTGGATCTGGTCGATATCATCAGCCTGGACATAGAAGCGATGCCGGATTCCTCCCTGACGCATATCACGCGCGTCTGCCTGGGTATGAACAAAAAACTCATGGCGACCAACGTCAACACGCGGGTGGACTTCGAGCGGGCGCGCGGTTTCGGCTTTCATCAGGTGCAGGGGCATTATTTTGCCGAGCCGGTCGTCATCGAAGGCAAAAAAATCGAGCACAACCAGGTCAATTTCCTGCGCCTCATGAGCCAGCTTGTGCTGCCGGAGCCGAACGTGGATGAAATAGCCGCCATCGTCGCCAGCGACGTGACGATGAGCTACCAGTTGCTCCGTCTCGTCAATTCCGCCTATTTTGCCCTGAGGACGCGCATCGGCAATATCAAGCAGGCCGTGGTCATCGTCGGCATGCGCCAACTGCTGGACTGGGTTTATCTCCTGAGTTTCAGCACAGCCAGCCAGACGGGCTTCGATGTGCTGATCCGCTTGGCCTTCCAGCGCGGAGAAATAGCGCAAACCCTCGCGATGCAAATATCGCGGCTGCAGTCCAAGCACGCCGACTGCTATCTAGTCGGTATGTTCTCGGTACTCGATCAGCTCCTGGACAACAGCTTGGAAACTATTTTGGCGGAGTTGCCACTGAATGAAGAAGTGAGCGAGGCTCTGCTGGAAAAGAAAGGCCCGATGGGCTTGCTCTATAGCCTGATCCTGGCGCATGAGCGGGCTGATTGGCGGGAAGTCACGCGTCTTTCCGGAGAATTGGGCCTGTCTGAGGAATCGGTCATTGAATCCTATTTGCAATGTGTGAAAAACGTGTCCCAAACCTGGGGCGATCTCATGAGCCCCGCCAATTGACGCTTCCGGAGGAAAAAATGGACGCGGCGGAACATCCGGTTTTTGCCCTCGACATCGGCACGCGCACTGTAATCGGCCTCGTGGGCTGTCCCGCGAACGGGAAACTGAGGCTCCTGGGTTCTGAAATTCTGGAACACAGCAAACGGGCGATGATCGACGGACAGGTGGACGATATCGCCCAGGTCAGCGCCTGTGTGGATCGGCTTAAAGCCAGTCTGGAACAAAAACTGAACATAAAACTTTCCACAGTGGCCATCGCCGCCGCTGGCCGCGCCTTGCGCACACGGACGGTGACCTTGCGCCGTGTTTTGGGCGCGGGCGAGACCATTGCGGCGGAAATGTTGCGCAATCTGGAAATGGAGGCTGTTTCGCTTGCCCAGGCTGAGTTGAACAAAGAAAGCGGCCAACGCGCCGCTTTCTATTGCGTCGGCCACACCATCATCCGGCAGATTCTGGACGGCTACGAGCTGAGCGCCGCGGAGGGGCACAAAGGCACAGATTACGAGATGACCATGATAGCGGCTTTTCTGCCGAAAATAGTCGTGGAGGGGCTGTACGCCGCTATGGACAGGAGCGGACTCGAAGTCGCCAGCCTGACTCTGGAACCGATTGCGGCCATGAATGTAGTCATTCCGCCGGAATTGCGCATGCTGAACCTGGCGCTGGTGGATATCGGTGCCGGCACAGCTGATATCGCCGTTTCCCGCGCCGGCACGGTCATTGCCTACGATATGGTCACGATTGCGGGGGATGAAATCACCGAGGCCGTCATGCAGGAGATGCTGGTGGATTTTGCCACGGCGGAAATCATGAAGCAAAGCCTGGCCGGTCAGGAGGAAATCGCTTTTGTCGATATCCTGGGCCTGGAGCGGGTCGCGCCGCGCGCGGAAATCATGGCTGCGGCGCGGCCGGCTGTGGATACGCTCGTTGAGACGGTGGCGGAAAAAATACTCGCCATAAACGGCGATGCGCCGACGGCTTTGTTCCTGGTCGGCGGCGGCAGCCAGTATCCGGGGCTGACAGACGCTTTTGCTCAGAGGCTCGGCATGGACGAGCGACGGGTCGCTGTGGGCGGCGCCGCGCATATCCGGCGTATTCTCACCGAAACGGCGGGGCTGGAAAGTCCGGAGTACATCACTCCGCTCGGCATTGCCTGGACGGCGCTGGGGGAGGCCGGCCATAATTTTGGCTTTGTTTCGGTGAACGGCAAAAAAATCAGGCAATACAGCTACGAGGGCCTCAAGGTATCGGACATACTCATCCTGAGCGGGCATTACAAATACGAACAATTAGCCGGACATATGGGGAAGCCGCTGCGTTTTCGCCTGGACGGGCGGCCCGTGACCATCAGCGGCGAATTGGCACGGCCGGCGTGCATCAGCCTGAACGGGAAGACCGCTTCCCTGGACAGCCCGGTGCATGAGGGGGATGAAATAGTGTTCACGCCGGCTTCCAGCGGGGCGGACGCCCGCCGGACCGTGCTGGAAGCCGTGCCTTCCTACGACCGTTTCAGCGTGAGCTACGACGACAGCGAGTATTACGCCGGCGTTTGGGCGCTGCTCAACGACCAGTTCGCGCGGGAAAGCGATGAAATCAGGGACGGAGATGAAATCAACACCGTGTCGGTGCTGACCTTCGCGGATTTTGCCAGGCTGATCCATTTGGACACGGAAAATGAAAGCTACTGGCTGAACGGAGCGCCGGCGGCGGCGTTTGACCGCCTGAGGGCGGGGGATGCCGTCACTTCCTCCGCGCCGGGGGAGAGGGGGAGCGGGGAGACGCGCGCCGCTGCCGAAAAGAGGCTGCGGGTGGAATTGAACGGAAAATTGCTCCGCCTTGAGCCCAAAACAGACGGAGAGCCGTATCTTCTGCTTGATTTGTTCAATTATGTGGAAAAAGACATACTGGAAAGACGGGCTCTCGGCCTGCGCTGCCGTCTGAACGGGCGCGATGAGCCGTTTACCACGGAATTAAGCGAAGGAGACACGGTCATAATAGAATGACCCGTATTATCATACAAGTCCATAGGTACGATGATAAAGAATTTTCTTGCCGCGGAAGGATTTTAACCGTTTTTAGCGAAAGATAACGAGATACAGAAAAGGGGGTTCGCCGTTGCTGGTCGTAAGGGCGGATAAGGCCGGGTTTTGTTTTGGCGTCAAACGAGCAATCGATTTAGCCGGACAAGCCGCGCTGACCGGAGCGGCCGCGACATGGGGCTCGCTTATTCACAACCGGCAGGTAGTGGATGATCTGGCGGCTAAAGGCGTTTTACCCGTAGAGTCTTTCGCGGACTGGAAAGAAGGCTGCCGTCTCGTGATCCGTTCGCACGGCGTGGCGCCCTCCGTGTATCAGGAATGTGAACAACGCGGCATCACGCTTATCGACGCGACATGTCCCTTTGTACGGCGGGCGCAGAAGCTCGCGCGACAGGCGGCGGCGGCCGGCCACATGGTGATTGTGACCGGAGACCGCTTTCACCCGGAGGTACAGGGCATTTTAGGCTGGGCCGGCGGTGAAGCCCGCGTTGTGTCTGATTCTGAGGAAGCCGCCCTGTTGCCGCATTATCCGTCCTTGGCTGTGTTGTCGCAAACCACGCTGAGGAAGGAGCGGTTTTGGGCTTTGGCGGAAGAACTTCGATCGCACACCGACAAGCTCGTGATTTATGACACCATTTGCAGCGCCACGGCGGAAAGACAGTCAGCCGCGGCCGAAGTCGCCGGGTCAGTCGGAGTAATGATTGTCGTGGGGGGGAAAGAAAGCTCAAACACAAGAGAATTGGCGTCAATATGCGGAGAGCATGCGCCGACCTATTTGATAGAAACGGCACAGGAACTAAAACCGGACTGGTTTCGGGGTGTGCGGCAAGCGGGTATAACGGCCGGAGCCTCGACGCCGGACTGGATAATTGAGGAGGTCTGCAGGAACATGACTGAGTTCATCGACGGCACGGAATTGGAACAGGGAGTAAGGGAGAGCAGCGCGGAAGCACAGGCAGAGACGGTGGGAGAGCCGGCTGTGACCGGAGCGGAAACCACAGAGGCTGAGGCGCCGGCGGAAACTGCGGTGACTGAAGCGGAAGCAGCGGGGGAACCGGCAGCGGTCGAAGAGGAGGCAACGGAAGAACCCGCAGAATCCGAAGCGGAAACAGCGGAAGAAACTGCGGCGGCTGAAGCGGCGGCGGCTGAAGCTGCGGCGGCTGAGGCTGAGGCTGAGGCGGAAAAACAGGCGGCGCAGGATAGCGATCAGGCTTCCATGATGGATGTGGCCGGAGTCGTTCAGCTTTATCGCGGCGCTATCGTCGAGGGCACCGTGGTCAAGGTGACCCATGACGAAGTTTTTCTTGATATTGCCTGGAAATCCGAGGGTGTGATACCGCTGTCTGAAATGGGTCCGTCCGGCAGCGAACCGCCGCAGGTGGGAGATAGAATTAAAGCCCAGGTAACGCGGGTGGAAAATCAGGAGGGATATCCGGAATTGTCCCGCCGTCGTCTGCGGGAAATAGAGGCCAGAGATACGCTGCTCAAACTGCTGGAGACAAAAGAGGAAGTGTCGGCTCGGGTGACTGATGCCGTGAAAGGCGGACTGCTGGTGGATTTGGGGATGCGGGGCTTTATTCCGGCCTCACATGTTCAGCTTGGCTATGTCGATAATCTGAGTAAATATGTGGGCGAAACGCTCAGATTGCGCGTGATTGAATTTGATGAAAACAAAAAACGGCTTGTCTTGTCGCAAAAGGTGATTCTGGCCGAAGAAGCGGACCGGCTGAAAAAAGAAGTGCTGGAGAATCTGGCGGAAGGCGACGTGCTGAAAGGCATTGTGCGCCGGCTCACGAGTTTCGGCGCTTTTATTGACGTGGGCGGCGTGGATGGATTGCTGCATATTTCGGATATGTCGTTTTCGCGCATCAGCCATCCGTCTGAAGTCGTTAAAATCGGCGATGAAGTGGAGGTAAAAATTCTCCGCGTGGACAAGAACAGCAGCCGAGTCTCGCTCGGAATGAAGCAGCTGAAAGGCAGTCCGTGGACGCAGGTGGCGGAGAAATATCCGGTGAACGCTGTGGTCACGGGCAAAGTGGTGCGAATTGCCAGTTTTGGCGCTTTTATCCAGCTGGAAGACGGCTTGGATGCGCTCGTCCATATATCGCAACTGGCTCATAAGCGCGTGGAGAAAGTCAGTGACGTGCTGAAAACGGGCGATGTGATCACAGCCAAAGTTATTGAGTGCCGCCCGGCGGACAGGCGCATCAGCATCAGCATAAAACAATTGCTGCCCAAGGAGCTTCCGGCTGAGGAGACGAAAACAGACGAGACGGAAATAAACGCCGCCGGTGAGACGGAGAGCGCGGCGGAGAGGCCGGAGTTTGCGCCGGCGGAAATAACGGAAGCGGAGCCGGTTGAGGCGGCGGAAACGCAAGAGGCGGCGGAAACGCAAGAACCGGCAGAAGAGCCGGAACCGGCTGAGGTCGCAGAGGAAACGCAGGAACCGGCAGAGGAAGCAGAACCGGACGAAGCTTCGGTACCGGACGACCTGTAATGTCCTGAAATGGCAAAATATAAGAGGAAAAAGCCGGATGCTGTTATCATTTTTTTAACGCTGGTGATTCTCGCCATCGGCATCACGATGATTATGACTTCCAGTTCGGCGTTCGCCATCAACAACACCAATCCGCCCGATCCTTACTATTTTGTCAAAAGGCAAATTATGCTGGCGGGCATTGGTGCGGCGGGCGCTGTGGTTGCCATTCTTATGCCTTACAGATTTTTTCGCTTGCTGGCCGTGCCGGGAGTCATTTTGTCCGCTGGCGCTTTTGCTTTGCTGCGGACGGATTTTGCCGTGGAAGTCAATGATGCCTACCGCTGGATTAATGTGGCCGGAATACAGTTTCAGCCGTCGGAAACGGCTAAAGTGGCGCTGATTCTCTTTTTGGCCTGGTGGATGGCCCGGCGGCCTGTGTCAAGCATAAAGCAGATAATACTGCCGTTGATTCTCATCGGAGCATTTCTGCTTTTCATTCTCAAAGAGCCGGATTTGGGGACGGCGATCGTCATAGCGGGCGGCTGCGCCTGTTTGCTTCTGCAAACAAGGATTTCGCCGTGGCTGTTTGTGGCTGTGACGCCTGTGGCCGCGGCGGCGGTCGCCTGGAAAGTATCCACGACGCCGTACCAGATGGCACGGGTGATCGGCTGGCTTAATCCGTGGGAAAATTCGGCAGGCATCGGGTTGCAGTATGTCCAGTCGCAATTGGCTTTTGCGCGCGGCGGGCTGTTTGGGGTCGGCATCGGCGCCAGCGAGCAAAAATACAGGCTGCCGGAAAGCCATACTGATTCTATTTTTGCGATCATCGGTGAAGAGCTGGGGTTTTTTCTGGCGCTTCTGCTGGTCGTTCTCTTTGCCCTGCTCCTGTTCCGCTGTTTTGACGTCGCGAGCAAATGCCGGGACGATTTCGGCCGTTATCTGGCGTTTGGCCTCACAGCCATGACGGCGCTGCAGGTCTGCGTGAATATGTCGGTAATGACGGGGCTTATGCCCATAACGGGGCTGACGCTGCCGCTGGTTTCTTATGGAGGCACTTCGCTGGTCATCACCATGCTGAGCATCGGGATGATTGTCAGCGTTTCGCGCGGCTAGGAATTGGCACTTGAGGTGAAATCCTGATGAATAAAGGACTCACAGTCTCGGCGGTGGCGGCGGGCAGTATCGGCGCGGAATTGGAAGTGGCGCCGGGCGATATTATCCTGCAGGTGGATGAGCATGAAGTCGAGGATATCCTTGATTTGCGGCAGTTCACTTCCGGCGGCGCGTTCGCTCTTTATGTGCAAAAGCCGACCGGTGAAATATGGGAGCTGGACGTTGAGCGTGAGACCGGCGAAGGACTGGGCATCGAAGTGGCTTCGGTTGCCACCCGGGGGCTTAAACGTTGCCGTAACCGCTGCGTGTTTTGCTTTGTCGATCAAATGCCCGGGGGGATGAGGAAAAGCCTTTACGTCAAAGATGATGATTACCGCTTGTCCGTTACGCAGGGGAGCTATATCACCTTGTCCAACCTGACAGACGCGGAAATGCGGCGCATAATCACCGAGCGAATCGGTCCTTTGTACATTTCGGTTCACGCCTGGGATCCGGAGGTGCGCCGCTTCATGATGGGGCATCCGGGCACGGGTCGCCTGCGCGGACAGGTCAGGGCTTTAAGCCGCGCCGGCATTCCTTTGCACACGCAGATAGTCCTGGTGCCGGGAATGAATGACGGCGCTGTTCTGTCCGCGACGGTGCGCGCCCTGGCTGGGTTCCATGCCGTGCGGTCAATCGGCGTGGTGCCGGTCGGGCTGACCGGCCACCGCGCCGGACTGACCGCCCTCAGGCCGGTACGGCCTGAGGAGGCGCGCACCGTCCTCGCGGCGGGGCGGCAATGGCAGGCCGAATTTTTGCCCCGCCGCGGCAGGCGACTCGTATACTTCGCCGATGAGTTTTACCTCCTGGCCGGGGAAGAAATCCCCTCGCCGCGGGAATATGACGGCTATCCCCAGCTGGAAAACGGCATCGGTCTCATCGCCCGTTTTCGGGAAGGCTTTGCGGCCGCGCGTCAAGACATGGCGCGGCGCGCCGCGCTCTGGAGCGCTCAGGCGGCGGACGGCGAAACTCTGCACATTGTGACAGGCACGGCGGCCGCGCCTTTTCTGGCCGAAGCGGCGGCGGAAATCACGCGGGCAACGCCGGCGGCCCGATTGCGTGTTCATCCCATAGCAAACCGTTTTTTTGGCGAAACCGTAACGGTGGCCGGATTGCTCACGGCGGAGGACATCGCCACGCAAATGGGCGATTTGGGCGGCGATATTTTCCTATTGCCTGACGTCATGCTCAGGCGCGACGGTCTTTTTTTGGACGGGCACGATCTTTCCTGGCTGGAAGACAGCGTGCGCGGCCGCGCGCGGGTGATGCCCGCTTTGTTCGCCGCGGAGGGCGGGACGGACACATGGGAGGAGGAAACATAACTTGGACAGGGACGGCGGATTGGAGTACGAAAAAACATATTTGGCGCGGGTGCTCGCGGAGGCGCGCCGGCAATATGAAGAAGCTCTGCGCCGCCGGGAAGACGACGCGGCGGCTATATTAGAACTAAAGCGCGAATTTCGTGAGGAAACGTCACATGCCGTTTATGGCCTTTATTCCGCCCCGAATTTCCATGACCTTGTGAACCTCAGCCAGGCGGCGCAGCCTGTAATGGAAAAAATTGCCTCTTTTGAATCGGGGGAACATAAAATACTCAGATTGGAAAAAATGCTCTCCGCCCCGTATTTTGCCCGCATTGATTTTTGTTTTGCCGAAACGCCGGGCGATGAGGCGGAAAAGATTTATATCGGCCGCGCCTCGCTGCGGGAAGAGCGGAGTTTTGACATTTTGGTTTATGACTGGCGCTCGCCTGTGGCCGGCGTATACTACCGTTTTGGTGTCGGGCCGGCTTTTTACGACGCGCCGGCCGGACGGGTTAACGGGGAGGTCGTGCTGAAACGCCAGTATGAAATAAAAAACGGCGTGCTGGAATATTTTTTTGACGCGGATGTCCAGGTATATGACGATTATTTTCGCCGCCTTCTGTCCCGCAACGCCACGTCGCGGATGCGTGCCATCATTGAGACCATCCAGCGGGATCAGGATATTGCCATCAGGGACGGAGAAAACGATCTCTTGATGATTCAGGGCGCGGCCGGCAGCGGCAAAACATCCGTCGCTCTGCACCGCGTGGCCTGGCTTCTGTATCGTGACGCGGCTGACGGGCTGACCGCCCGGCATATTCTCGTGCTCGCTCCAAGCGGAATTTTTGAGGATTACATCGCGGGGGTGCTGCCGGAGCTCGGCGAAGCCAACGTTTTTACCGCGGTTTTTGAAGAGTTGCTGGAGGAAATTTTGCGCGAGACGCTGCCGCAGACGCCGGTGCGCCGCCGCCATCTTTCCCTGGAAGAGTCCATGCCGGTGTTCGGCGCCGTGAACGCGGCCAGAGCGCGGCGGAGCCTGGAGCTGAAAAATTCGCCCTTGTGGGTGGATTTGCTTAAGGAGTTTTTGCGCCGGCAGCCGGAGGATGACAGCGGCGGAGAGCGATACCGCGGCTTGGAACACGGGGTGGACGAGAAGCTGAACGACCCCGACCGGCCGCCGCAGCCCGCGCATTATGGCGACAAAAAAGAGGGGCGGCGCGGGAAGGCGGCCAGACAGAACGCGCGCCCCGCCGGCGCCTTGGCCCTCTACCAGTCCTTCGTGCGGGACAGGGAATTATGGCGTCAAAAAGCCGGAGCAGGGGATGATTGGGCGGATGTTCTTGATTTTACGGCGGAAGCCTTAACCGGACTCGGCGCGAAAAAAGGCTTGCGGTATGAGGACGCGCTCACGTTGGCTTATCTTCAGGTGAGCGTTTCGGGCTGTGCGGAGTTCTACCATATCCGCCAGGTCGTGATTGATGAAGCCCAGGATTACGGTCGGCTCCAT
>JAISQG010000190.1 GCA_031274335.1 Gracilibacteraceae bacterium | reverse complement strand
CGGCGGCCAGTATTTCCTCCGTGTCCCGCCAATAGCCGCCGTTTTCGTCCCAGGTCTCCGGATTGTGGCAGCCCCGGCAGCGGAGGCGACAGCCCTGACAAAAGACGGCCAGGCGCAAGCCCGGCCCGTCCACTATCGAATCATTCACAATCCCCGCAATCCGCAGCCGCATACGCGCGTCTCAAACTCCGCCCGCCGCGCGGCCGCTCGCCATGTCATGTTTGACCCGGCGCTGCACCTCCGCCAGCTTAGCGTTGTTGAAGCGGTCAAGCGTGCCGACGAGGTAGCCCGTGATGCGGCGGATGCGGTCAAAAGGGACGCCGCTTTCCTCTTCGCGCCGCCCGCATTTGGGGCAGTATTCGCCGACGATACCCGTATAGCCGCAAACCGGGTCGCTGTCGATGGGGTGGTTGATCGAGCCGTAGCCGATATTCAGATCGTGCATGCAGCGAATTATTTTTTCAAAGGCATCGACGTTTTTCGCCGTGTCCCCGTCCAATTCCACATAGGTGATGTGCCCGGCGTTCGTCAGCTCGTGGTAAGGCGCCTCCAGGCGGATTTTATCATAGGCGCTGATCGGAAAATAAACCGGAATATGAAACGAATTGGTGTAAAAATCCTGGTCGGTCACGCCCGCTATTTCACCGAACATCTCGCGGTCCAGCGCGACAAAGCGCCCGGAAAGCCCTTCCGCCGGCGTAGCGATGAGCGTGAAATTCATCCGGCGCTTCCGGCTCTCGTCGTCCATCCGCTTGCGCATGTGCGCCACGATGTCGAGGCCGAGGTTCCGGGCCTGGTCTGATTCGCCGTGGTGCGCTCCGGTCAGCGCTTTCAGCGTTTCGGCCAGGCCGATGAAGCCAATGGAAAGGGTGCCGTGTTTCAGCACTTCGCGCACCTCTTCATCGGGGCCGAGATTTTCGCTGTCCATCCAAACGCCGTTGCCCATGAGGAACGGGTAATTGCGCACGGTCTTTTTCGCCTGAATCTCGAACCGCTCCAGCAGCTGGTCGATCACGAGGTCGATTTTGCGGTCGAGCTCCTCAAAGAACCATTCGATGCTGCGGTTGGCCCGAAGCGCGATGCGGGGCAGATTGACGGAGGTGTAGCTCAAATTACCGCGCCGGTAAGTGATTTCGCGCTCCGGATCATGGATATTGCCGATAACGCGCGTGCGACAGCCCATATAAGCTATTTCCGTCTCCGGCCGCCCTTCCCGGTAATACTGCTTGTTGAAGGACGCGTCCTGGAAGGAAAAATTTGGAAACATGCGTTTGGCGCTGACGCGGCAGGCCAGGCGGAAAAGATCGTAGCCGGGATCCTCCGGGAAATAGTTCACCCCTTCTTTGACACGAAAAATATGGATGGGAAAAATCGGCGTTTCCCCATGCCCCAGGCCCGCTTCCTGGGCCAGCAACACGTTTTTGATCACCATGCGGCCCTCCGCCGAGGTGTCCATGCCGTAATTGATTGAGGAAAAAGGCGTCTGCGCTCCGGCGCGGGAATGCATGGTGTTCAGATTGTGCACCAGGGCTTCCATCGCCTGGAAGGTGGCGCGGTCCGTTTCCTCGTCCGCTTTGCGCAGGGCGAAAGCTTGACACCAGGCCAGCTCCTCCTCCTCGGCGTCCGGGCGCAGCTTTTTAATCTGCTCCAGTTCCGCGGCGATGTAAGCGTCATGGTCTTCCATGCGCAATTCCAGGCCCTCCGCCAAAAGGTCGGCCTGCATTTCTTTGAAATACTCGCCTGATTCCGTGACGCCGGCGCGCAATTCCAGAGCCTTGGCCAAATTGTCCCGGTATTTGCGCCTGTAGGTTTTCCGCACGCCGAGGGCCAGCCCGTAATCAAAATTGACGATACTCTGCCCGCCGTGCTGATCGTTCTGGTTGGCCTGAATCGCGATGCAGGCCAGCGCCGCGTAACTGGCGATGTCGGCCGGTTCGCGCAAAACGCCGTGCCCGGTGGTGAAGCCGTCGCGAAAAAGGCTGACGATGTCAATTTGGCAGCAGGTCGTCGTCATGGTGAGAAAATCAAGGTCGTGAATGTGTATGTCGCCGATTTTGTGGGCTTTGGAATGTTCGGGTTTCAGGACGAACATCTCATAAAACTGCTTCGAGCCCTCCGAGCCGTATTTCAGCATCGTGCCCATAGCCGTGTCTCCGTTGACATTGGCGTTTTCCCGTTTTATATCGCTGTTTTTTGAGGATTTGAACGTGATGTCCTCATAAATTTTCATGAGCCGCGTGTTCATCTCCCGCACGCGCGTGCGCTCCGCGCGGTAGAGAATATAGGCTTTGGCCACGCGGACATGGCCGTTTTGCATGAGTATTTTTTCCACGGCATCCTGAATCTGCTCGACCGTCGGCAGGGTGTGCCCCGCCGCCAGCAGCTCCTTTTCGGCCTGCCGCGCCAATTCCAAGAAATAAACGGCATCCGCGCGCGTGTGCGTGGCTTTGAAAGCTTTGGCAATGGCGCCGGCGATTTTTTTCCGCTCAAAATCGAGTGTCCGGCCGTCACGCTTGACTATGCGGGAAATAAGTTGTTCGTCTTCTCTGAGCACTGTGGCAAACATAATATCGCTCCAATCACATACAATATATGGGCTGTTTTTTCTCCTGACATACTACATATGGCGTTGCATGTCCAGACTGATTCTAAATCCAACGACAACAAATGTCAACCGGTTTTCGAAAATTTTTTTCGGAAAAATAATTCTTGATCCTCGCGCCGTCAGGAACCGTCTATAATTTAACCGATGATACGGAACCGTATGTACTATGCGGGAGGGCCGCTCAATCAAGGAGCAGCCTCCCCCGCAGAAATTTCTTCCGCCTGGCCGGCCTCGGCCGGCAGAATAAACGGCGCGGCCGCGTTGATATTGGAAATGGTGTATTCAAGCTCCGCGCTGATATCGCCAAGCGCCGTCCGCAGCGTGTCCGCCTCGGCGTCGTTCAGACCCTCGCGCGCCGCGACAGCGCCGACGGCGCCGGCCAGTTTCCGCATGAATTCGGTCAAATCGACACGGCATTTGACAAGGGCGCCGCTTTCCGCGTCAACCCAGCAGGTCATTTGCAAATCGCCCGCGTCCTCAAACATCCGCGCCGTCAAAGCGTCAAAAACGCCGGTTTCCGCGCCCTCGGGTACGAGCTCGCGCAAAGCCTCGCCGGCCACCCGCACGGTTATTATCTGCGTCGGCCGCTCGTCCAGCAATTCCTCGCCTGTTATCTCCGCTTCCTGCAGATTATCCATGAAAAGCCGGATGTCGTCGGCGGGATCCATCAGCAGCGCCCGGTTCAGCTCCGGCGAGGCCAGGGTCGATTTGAGCCAGCGGCCGTTTTGCAGGGAATACACCGTCAGTCCGGTATCCGCGGCGAAAATATATTGCTCCTGCACCGCGCGCACCGTTGCGCCCTCGCCGGTTTTCAGCTCCGTATCCAGCAGCAGGCGCGCTTCCAGCGGCTTGAGAAAATAATTGGCGACGCCGCTTACCGTCAGGTCGGATTCGGCGGCGGCGGTGCGCAAACGGGCGGTGAAAGCCAGGTCATAGCTTTTGGCTTCGGCGATCTGCGTGTAGGCGGCCCGCATGATTTGAACCGGCAGCGGCTCATCCGGAACGGGGGCGGCCGGTGCGGCCGGCGTGTCCGGCGCGGCGCAGCCGGCGGCGGCCAGGAAAAAAAAGAGCGCCGCGCCGAAAAGACATTTCTTAAGCATAGCAAACCCTCCTGCGTTTGATGGAATTACTGCCAGTATAACAAGAAAGCGAAGGCTTGTCAAAGGTTAGGGGTTAGGGGGTAGTGGTTAGTGGTTAG
>JAISQG010000160.1 GCA_031274335.1 Gracilibacteraceae bacterium | reverse complement strand
CCGGCGCTACCCGCCTATCATTATATTATACTTCTATTTCCCGAAAAGACAAGCGCGCCGGCATATCGCATATCCTTGCCATATAGGTGAAAACAATGGTATAATGTCCTAATCATTATTTTTCTGCCCATGCGGCAGAACAGAAAGGCGGTGCACATGAATCATCTGGCTGTAGTCATTCATCCCGCAGACAATGTCGCGACTGCTGTAGTCGATTTATCTGCCGGGGACTGCGTATCATTCTTTGTCGGGCAGGAAGTATGTGAATGCCGTCTCACGGAAAGCATACCGCTTGGGCACAAATTTGCCTTGCGCGCGCTGAACGTGGGTGAAAACGTGGTAAAATACGGCGAAGCTATCGGCTCGGCCAGCGCCCCCATTGCCAAAGGCGAACATGTCCATGTTCATAATGTGGAAAGCCGGCGCGGGCGCGGAGATCGAAGCGGGGATGGAGCATGAACACAAATTTTTCGGTGGATATGAATTTCAGCACGGAATCTGTGTTTCCGGGTTATCGACGTGAGAACGGCAAATCCGGCGTGCGCAATCATCTGGTTGTCATCCCGGCCTCCGTCTGCGCCGCGGCCGTCGCCGCTAAGATCGCTGCGCAGGTGGAAGGAGCGGTAGCGCTGCCCAATCAGCATGGTTGTTGCCAGGTTGGCGCCGATTTTCTGCAAACGAAACGCACTCTTATCGGTCTGGGCCAAAATCCGAATGTCGGCGCAGCCCTCATTGTCGGCCTCGGCTGCGAAAACATTGATGCCGCCGAATTGTCCGCGGCTATCGCCCGCACAGGGAAAAAAACCGATTATCTGATCATTCAGGAGTGCGGCGGCACATTGCGCGCGACGACAGAAGGCGTCCGCCGCGCCGCCGCCCTGGCACGAGATATCTCCGCGTTGCGGCGGGAACCATGTCCGGTCTCCGCTCTCGTCCTGGGCATTGAGTGCGGCGGCTCGGATTTTACCTCCGGTTTGGCTTCCAATCCGGCTGCCGGAGCCGCTTCCGATCTGCTGATCCAGGCCGGCGGCACATCGATTCTGTCGGAAACAACAGAGTTTATCGGTGCGGAGCATATCCTGGCCCGCCGGGCAGCAACGCCTGCGGTGGGGGAAAAACTGCTTGCCATCGTCCGGGACTGCGAACAACGCTCGCTCGCTCAGCATGTGGATTTACGCGGCAGCCAACCCACACCCGGCAATATCGCGGGCGGACTCACATCAATCGAAGAAAAATCCCTGGGCTGCATCCACAAAGCCGGAACAGCCATAATTGAAGATGTGCTGGATTATGCCGCGTCGCCGGGCGGTCACGGGCTGTACGTCATGGATACGCCCGGTCAGGATGTTGATTCCGTCACGGGCATGGTGGCGGGCGGCGCCTCCGTCATACTGTTTACAACCGGACGCGGCACGCCGACCGGCTCTCCGCTTGCCCCGGTTATTAAAATAACCGGCAACGCGGAAACCGCTGTTAAAATGCGCGATAACATCGACATTGATGTTTCCGCGATCATTCGTGGCGAAATTTCCATTGCCGCCGGCGGTCGGGCCATATTCGCGGAAATGCTGAGCACAGCCGGCGGACGCCTCACAAAATCAGAAAGCCTTGGGCATCGCGAATTCGGCATCTATAAAATAGGCCCGACCTTCTAGGGAAGCGCTGATCGTCCAGATACAAATCCATGCCAATTGCCAATCCATGCCGGCAAATATTTTTTGCGTTTTCGCTTGACAGTACGAAATGTATGTATTATAATATTACTAACGAACGGTCGTTAGTAACACGCCTGCCAAGCCCTTCTCATTAAACATCGCATAAGCGCGGCAGGCAAAATTCCGCTATACGTATGGTGTTTATTTATAGAACTGAAGCGTCAAAGGGAAGTGCATCTCTCGCCCTTTGGCGCTTTGGTTTTACGGCGGCGCCTGATAAACAAAATACCACCAAACGCCGAATGTGGCCGCCGCCAGCGCGGCCATAATTACAAGAAGCCCGGCTCCGCGCCAAATTGGCGACGGCGGCCTATCTTCCTCGGTCAGCAGACGTTTCATTTCATTGGATGCAAAATCAAAGGATTTTGTATCCGTTGCGCTGTCGTTCAACCATTCCGGGGCGTTGGTATCAAGGTTCCAGATGAATTCCCGTTCATCCTGGCTGTATTCCCAGGGCATTTTGGACTTCGAGCCGTCTCTCTCGGCGTCGGCTTCCGAGCGCTCTTCCTCAGCGACAAGCTCCGGTCCATCCTCCTCGGCGACAAGCTCCAAGTCTTTTTCCTCGGCGGCAAGCTCCGGGCCATCCTCCTCGGCAAAGCTCTCCCGAAGCACAGCTTCACCCAGCCGGGCTGTTTCCGCCGTCTTTTGCGCTTCTATTTCCTCCAGCTCCGCCGCCGCGCGTGCGCGATCCGATTCAACCTCACGCCAAAGCAACTCCCCTTGCAGCAGCTTCCGCACTTCTTCCTCGGTCAGCCAAAACTCCTGCTCCTCGCCCGCCGGCCAGAACTCCTGTCCCTCCGCCATACCAAAGCCCTCACTCTTAGAGTTTCATTTTTTTCTGCAACGTATCCGGATTAGCGGCGAAGGCCAGGGCTTCCCTCTCGCTGACCACGCCCTCCCTGAACAGTTTCAGAATACTCGCGTCCATCGCAATCATGCCTTCCCCTGCCGACGAATAAATCACCGTGTCCAGCTGATGCACCTTCGATTCGCGAATCATATTGCGCACTGCGCTGTTGACCAACATAATTTCAAAAGCCACCGCCACTTTATCATCCGCCGTCGGAATCAGCTGCTGGGAAACGACCGCCTGCAGCACCATGGAAAGCTGTATGCGGATCTGCTGCTGCTGATTCGGCGGGAAAGCGTCCACCACCCGGTCAATCGTATTGGCCGCCCCGATTGTATGCAGGGTGGAAATAATCAGATGCCCCGTTTCCGCCGCCGTCATCGCCACCGTTATCGTCTCGTGGTCGCGCATTTCGCCGAGCAATATTACATCCGGCGCCTGCCGCAGCGCCGCCCGCAAAGCGTGAACGTAGCTGTGCGTATCGGTAAAAACCTCGCGCTGGCTGACGATGCTTTTTTTGTGGCTGTGCAAATATTCGAGCGGATCCTCCAGCGTAATCACATGTTTATAGCAGGCTTTGTTGATTTCATCAATCATGCAGGCCAGCGTTGTCGATTTGCCGCTGCCGGCCGGACCGGTCACAAGAATCAGCCCTTTCGGGCGATGAGCCAATTGAAGTACAATCGGCGGTATGCCCAATTCCGCTGGGTTAGGCAGGTCAAAAGTCACAACGCGGATGACCGCGGCCAGCGACCCTCTCTGCTTGTATGTGCTGACGCGAAAACGGGAAACGCCGGGCATGGCGAAAGAAAAATCATCATCGCCTTCAGCCAGGAATTGCTCAATATCTCGCCCTCCCGCCATGCCGTAAAGCTCGCGCAGGAGGCTTTCCGTATCATCCGGCGACAGCCGTCCTCCTTCCTGCGTCTCAATCACGCCGTTTATCTTATATGCAACCGGCATTCCGGAAATAAGGAAAATATCCGAAGTCTGTAATTCCACCGCCTTTTGCAACAGCTGACTCGCGTCCACGCGCTCGCCTCCTCATTTTACTGCATCGTCGTCCTGTCCCGGGCTTCCTCCGCAAACAACATCGTCGGCAACGTCCATGCCAAAATTAAACGCGGCGGACAAAACCCCGTCCACGTTGGACAATAACTCGCTAAACTCCTTATGCGCTTCAATATACTCCAGCATCAGCGGATGATTCTCCACCTTGGCCTCAATAAACTCCACCGCTCTGGCATCGGCTTCCGGCAAATCATCCCCTTCGGCCAGCAATTCGCTGACGCGATTGTAGACCTTATGCCACCTTTGCGCCAGATTCCGCGCCACGCTATCGTTTTTGACCGCGCTTTCCGCCTCCCGGAACCTCAACCCCTCGCGGCTTTCCGCGATGGCCCGCGCCAGTTCGCTCGCCTTAAGATAAATATCCGCGTCCATTTTCAGACATCCTCCCTTTTTTCATAATCTATCACGCCGAACAGCGTCCAAGAGTTCGCTTCTCTGATCACAACCGGCGCCAGCGTTCCCACATCCGCCTCCCGGCCGGCAAACACCACCGCTTCCCCGCCGGCCGCCTGGCCGCTCAGCATCGCGGGATCTCTTTTGCTCGGCCCGACAACCAGCACTTCCTGGCACGAACCTACCATAGCGCGACGCCAGGCCAGACTCATTTCCGCCTGCAGCGCCATCATCCGCTTCAGACGCTCCAGCCGTTCTTCCCTCGGCAACTGCCCCGGCAGATCCGCCGCCGCCGTGCCCGAGCGCCGGGAATACATAAAGGTGAAGGCCTGGGAAAAATGTATTTCCCGCATAAGACGCAGCGTTTCGGAAAAATCCTCTTCTGTTTCGCCCGGAAAGCCCGCGATGAGATCCGTCGAGATCCTGGCCTCCGGGACAGCCCGGCGTATCGCCCGCACCCGCTCCAAATAGTATTCCGTTGTATAACCGCGATTCATGGCCTTCAGCACTCTGTCGGATCCGGCCTGGAGCGGCATGTGAAAATGCGGGCAAATCACCGCTTCCTCCGCTACCGCCGCAATCACGGCATCCGTCAAATCCTTAGGATGCGATGTGGTAAAACGCACCCGCCACAATCCCGGCTCCCGCGCCACTGCTCTGAGCAGCCAGGCAAAATCCTCCGGCTGGTTTTCCGACCGTCCGTATGAATTGACGTTCTGCCCCAGCAACACAATTTCTCTTGTGCCGGACTCCGCAAGCCGCCGCACTTCATCAAGCACATCCCGCGGCGGCCTGCTGCGTTCGCGGCCCCGCACCAGCGGCACCACGCAATAAGAGCAAAAATTATCGCAGCCGTACATGATGTTCACGCAGGCGCTGAGTTTCCCCGCTTCCGCCAGCGGCGCAGCCTCAACGGGCGGACCGGCCTGATCTGAAACGGCGCAGACTATGGCGCCGCCTTCCGCCTCCCGGAGCAAATCCGGAAACTTGGCTTGATCAAAGGCGCCCATCCAAATATCCACATGAGGCGCCCGCCGCCGGAGACGCTCCAGCGCTCCGGCCTGCTGCACCAGACAGCCGGCCACAACCAACATCCGCCCCGGACGCTGCGCTTTCCAGCGCCTGAGCTGGCCTATGTTCCCGATAATCCTGTTTTCGGCACTTTCCCGCACGCAGCATGTAGTGACAACGACTAAATCGGCCTCTTCGCGGCTCGCCGTCCGCAAATAACCCTGGCTTTCCGCCATCGCTCCGAAAGATTCGCCGTCCCGCTCCGACATCTGGCAACCGTACACCTGTACATAAACCTTTTTGCTCATGCTTCGTCCTGAAAAAATGCCGGCAACTGACGCTGCCGGACTCAAATGTTTTATTTTGCAACGCTGTCTCAAAGGTCAAAGGTAATTCAGCGGATTGACCGCATTGCCGTTGATGATGATTTCAAAATGCAGATGCGATCCGGTTGAACGGCCGGTGGATCCCACTAAACCGATATTCTGTCCTTTTGTCACTTTGTCGCCGGCCGTCACCAGCAACTGCGAGGCATGAGCATAACGAGTCGTCACCCCGTCGCCGTGATCGATCAAAATGCAGTAACCATAAGATCCCATCCAGCCGGCGGAAGAAACCGTGCCCGCGCCTGCGGCGTAGAACGGCTGTCCCGTCTCGCCGTCAATGTCGATGCCGGTATGCCGGCGAGCGCCGCCGTAATAAGATGTTATATTCCCGGAAATCGGCCAACCGATGCCGGAGACATTGCCGCTTCCCCGTGAAGAAGCTACCGACACCGTCACAACCGACGGGCCTCTGGCCACAATCTGATCAACCGGCTGGGAGACGATTTCCTCGGCGACTATCTCTTTTTCAACCGTGCGCCCGTTTTTTTCCACAAAAGAGTAGGTCACATTTTTCACGCCCGTGACGCCGGCCTGCTGAACAACGCTGGCGCCCGGATTGACGCTGTTGTCCTCCCTGGTCACCACCGTATAGGGAATGACTTCCTCCGTCGTGCTCGTGCCCTTGGCCACCACCGTCAGCGTGGGATGATCCTCACTCAGGTTCAGCACCTGTCCCGGGTGGATCATGGAATCTTCTGTCAGGCCCTCGTTCACCTTGAGAATATCTTCGACCAGCATATCATTTTTACGAGCGATAACCCACAAAGACTCGCCGTCCTGAACCGTATGCTGCGTAACGGTGCTGCCGCCCATCAAAAGGCGGTTCAGCGCTTCTTCTTGCGTCATCACTTCATCCGGGGAAAGCTCGACCGGCAAACTGGCGTAATTGTCCTGTATTTCCACTGAATCAATCGTTTTGCTACCGGAAGACTGGGTGTAATGCCCGGTATAGGCCTCAAGCACTTCATCCAGTGCTTCCCGCGAGGCCACCTTGGCCAGCACCTGCTCGCCCACAGTCAGCGCGTACCCGTCCACATACGGCGTTATGGCTGCCGTGACATTTTCCAGTGTCAGCGCTACCCTGTCCTTAAGAGGTGCCCGCAGAGTTTCGTAAACTATTTCATCCTTGGTCAGCGTTTTGAATCCCAATTCCTGCCCATACTGTTCCAGCGCCGCCTCCACCATGGCTTCAGCCTCGGCTTTTTCCGCCGTGACACCGATAACACCGCCGTTAATGACCAGACGCACAACCGGCTCCGTCGTTCCGTAATAAAGCGCCGAGGCACATACTACCAGCAACCCGATAATCGCCGCGACAAACGGAAACAGTTTTTGCCGCGAAGCAACCTGCTTCTTAAACCGCGGCTTTTGTTTTTCAATAAAGGCGCCGATGTCAAATTTATCCGCATGATTTTTATGTTCTTCCAGAATATTCCATTCCTCCCCCCGCACGGCCATTGAGCTCCCGAACCGCTGACCGCCAGACGATGTCAGGCGTTTGCCAGAACCAATGCCCCGATTATATCATATCCCAGTGTCAAATGCAAGGTTTTCGCAAAAAAGTGCAAAGCGTTTTTCTCCGGGCTAAGTTGACATTGTAAACGCAACCCCCGCCTGCCCCGACGGTTGCATTGAGTCGTTCAAAGCACCGGGTGGCATTAAACCCGGCAAGCGATGGGGTCCGGGGTCCGGCCCCGCTCA
>JAISQG010000077.1 GCA_031274335.1 Gracilibacteraceae bacterium | reverse complement strand
TCAATTATTTTCTCATACAGTCGGGCAACATACATAAGCAGCCTGAGCGGCATGTTCCTGTTGAGCGACGACTGGTGCTCAAGCAATACGATCAGCTCGTTGCCGATGACAAACGAAATCGCGGCTGAAACTTTTTTTCTTGTGGTATGTTGTCTCGCCCCCGCCCTCAAAGGGGGCGGGGGTTTGACGTACTTATAAAACGATGGCCTGCAACACGAAATTGAGTATAAACAGCAGCGTGGATACCCATAGAATCGGGTGGATCTCTTGCGCGCTTTTCTTGCAAATTTTTATTACGCAATAGAAAATAAACGCCGCCGCTATGCCATAAGTGATGCTGTACGCCAGCGCCATAAAGACTCCAGCGAAAAACGCGGGAACGGCCTCATCCAGATCAACCCATTTCACGTCAATAAAGGACGACGCCATCATAACTCCGACTATGATAAGCGCCGGAGCCGTGGCCGCCGAGGGTATGGCGCTGACAAGCGGCGCGAGGAAAGCGCTGGCCATAAAACACAGCGCGACGACCACGGAGGTGAGTCCGGTGCGCCCGCCGACGCTTATGCCGGCTGCGCTTTCGACATACGTCGTGGTGTTGGACGTGCCGAATACGGCGCCCACAGAGGTCGCTATAGCGTCCGCGAACAGCGCCCTGTCCATTTTAGTATTAAATCCGGCGCGGCCTTCCGCCGCTTTTTCTTCTTTTTCGCTGAATATGCCGCTGCGCCGCCCCGTGCCGATGAACGTGCCTATTGTGTCGAATGTGTCGGTGACGGAGAACGAGAAGATGGTGACCATTGCCGTGAGGACGGAACTCGCGCCGCCGGAAAACAGCGAGCCGAGCCCGTCCCCGGTGAAGATGACTCCAAAGGTTGACGGCAACGCGCGGCAAGCGTCCGCAAAGCTTGTGATGCCGCCCTGCGGCACCGTGACGCCCATGGGAATCCCTATCAACGCCGTAAGCGCAATGCCGATGAGAATCGCGCCCCTGACCTTGAGCGTCAGAAGGACAACCACTAAAAACAGGCCGATTAGAAACAGCCATATGGCGCTTGTATTCAAACTCGACATAGCGGGCACCCCCGCCTTGAAGTTGATGATCCCCGCATTTAACAGCCCGATGTAGGCTATGAATATGCCTATTCCGCCCGAAATCGCATGCCGGAGCGGCGTTGGAATCGCCTTGATTATATATTTGCGGATCTTTGTGACCGTGATGACGATGTTAATAAGTCCGCAGATAAAGACCATCGACAGCGCCTGCTGCCAAGCGTAGCCAAAGCCAAGGCACACCGTGTAGACAAAAAACGCGTTGAGGCCCATACCCGGCGCCAGCGCGTACGGCACGTTGGCGAACAGCCCCATCACGAGCGTGCCGATTACAGACGCGATAATCGTCGCGAGAAACGCGGCACCCCATTCCATGCCGGATGCACTGAGAATTCCCGGATTCACCGCAATGATATACGCCATCGCGAAAAATGTTGTGAACCCCGCTATAACCTCTGTGCTGAATTTTGTCTTGTTCTCTTTAAGCTTGAACAGCTTTTCCATCATTTATGATCATTCCCTTATAATTGATGAACAGTTCTATGTACGCAGCGGGATCAGGGGTAGCGGCGCACCGCTCCCCGGCCGGTTAAAGCGGTCAAAGGTGTTCCGTCCGGCAGTTTCAGTCCCGGCGCTATTTCCAGCAGCGGCACGAGGACAAACGCCCGCTCCGTCAGGCGCGGATGCGGGATCGTCAGCTCAGGAGCGCTCCGGATCAGCTTGCCGAGCAACAATATATCTATATCTATTTCCCGCGGGCCCCAGCGCTCCCCGCGCGCGCGATCGCGGCCCAGCAGGGCTTCCGTTTCCTGGCAGGCGGTGAGCAGTTCCTCCGGCGTGAGCGTCGTCGCGACAGCCGCCGCCATATTCAAAAAATCCGCCTGGGGCACGCCGCCCCAAGGCGCCGTTTCATAAAGCGCGGAAAGCCGCGTGACGCGCAGGCCGGGCCGCGCGTCCAGAGCGGCGGCCGCACGCCGCAAATAGTCCTCCCGCGGCTCGATATTGCCGCCGAGGCTTAAATAACCGGTGATTTCAGTCTTGGGCATTTTCCGCGCTCGCGCCCGTCCCGCGCTCCCGGTAAACTTCCGCGGACACGTCCGTGAAAATTTCCCGCAGCGGCGCCTCCGGCTTGTGAACGACCACGCGCACCGCCTCGCAAACAAAGCCCGCCAGCAAATCGGCGGCAATCTGCTCCGCCAACGTCTCAATCAGCTTATAGCAGGATTCCGTCACGCGCCACTTGACCGAACGCGCCACATGAGCGTAATTGACCGTTATCGTCAAATCGTCCGCCTGGGCGGCCGGCGCCAGCGGCAAATACAAATCCACGTCTATGACAAATTTCTGGCCCAGCGCCGTTTCCTCCGGGTTAACTCCGTGAAAAGCGTGAAAAGTCAGGCCTCTGATATGCAGGCAGTCATTGGTCATTTTGCTCTCCGTTCCCTGAATCCAGGCCGTATAAAATAGCCGCCGTCATGTCCAAAGCTCTGCGGTGAGCAGCCACGTCGTGTACACGCAAAATATCCGCGCCGGCCGCCGCCCCGAGGACGCCGATCGCCATCGTCGCCTCCATACGGTTTCCGACGCTCAGGCCCGCGGCGTAGCCGATGACGGATTTGCGCGAGGCCGCGAGCAGAAGCGGCAGACCGTACGCCTTGAGCTCCGCCAGGCGGCGCAGGATTTCCAGGTTTTGTTCCTGTGTTTTGCCGAAGCCGATGCCGGGGTCAACGATGATGGCTTCCGCGGGAAGCCCGGCTTTCTGGGCGACAGTCACACCGGCATCCCAGGCGTGCAAAATATCCTCGATTACATCGTCCGGCACAGCCCGGTTGTGCATCAGCACCACCGCCGCGCCATGGGCCGCCGCCGCGCCCGCCATATCGGGATCGCCCAGCAGGCCGTCAATATCATTCAGGATATGCGCGCCGGCGGCCAGGGCCTTATCGGCCACCTCGGCTTTCCGTGTGTCCACGGAAAGCAGCATGGCGCGGCGGGACAGCGCCGCCAGCACCGGCTCCAGCCTCGCCCATTCTTCGGCGGCGCTGACCGGGCTGTGTCCGGGGCGCGTCGATTCCGCGCCCAAGTCGATTATATCCGCGCCCTCCTCGGCCATTTCCCGCGCGCGCGCCGCGGCCGCCTCCGGCTGACTGTACAGTCCGCCGTCGGAAAAGGAATCCGGCGTCACGTTCAAAATGCCCATCAGCGCCGTCCTTTTTTCTCCCAGCCTCAGGACGCCGCCGCCACAAGCAACGGCTATGGCCGCGGCCGCGCTCGGCTCCAGCGCCCGCAGCAACGCGCCCACGGCCTCACCGGCCTGGCGCAAGCCGAAAGGCTGAGCCCGGAGTTTTTCTTCCAGTCGTTTCAGCTGCTTATGGCTGCCCAGGAGCAGCACGTCACTCTCCGCCCGCCGACCGCAAACAACGTCGCGGTGAATTGCTGCGTCCCCGCCGAGCGAAAGCATCTCCTGCTTCAGAATCAGCGCCGCCGGCGCGGAAACGCCCGGCACGAGAACAGCGCGACTGAAGGCTTTACCCGCCATCAGCGGGATGGCGCGCGGATCGACGCCGATCCTGCTCAAAGCCGCGGTCGCGGCTTGCAGATTCTCTATGCGCAGCCAGCGCACATTTTTTTTGTTATCCATTTTTTACGCTTTTTTCCTTTTCAATTCTCTTTTATCCAGTAGGCATTGCTCGTAAACCAGCACCACGGCGGCCGCCACATTGGCCGCTTCATTGCCGCGCGACGACAGCAGCACGGACTCCTGCAGCCGGGCATAAGCCTCCGGCGGCATATCGCGCACGGCGCGCAATTTCTCCGCCATTTCCGCCGCGCTCTCGTACACGAACCCGTTCACCCCTTCCCGCACGCGGTCCCCGTTCAACTCGTCGTAAAGCTGCAGCACGGGCAATCCCGTCGCCATGGCTTCCAGCATGGAGATGGAGTCCGTGTCCGTGAGCGAAGCCGTGACATAAGCCTTGCAGATGCGGTAGTAAAAAGGCAGTTCCTCATGCGCCACCTTGCCGGCGAAAGTCACGCCGCTCGCGATGCCTTTTTCTTCCGCGAGACGCCTGAGCGCCGGCAATGCCGGCCCGTCGCCGATGATGAGCAGCTGCAGGTCGTCATCCGGCCGCACGCTCTCGTGCCAGTAATTGAGCAAAGTGTCCACGTTTTTTTCATGCCCGATCCGCCCGACAAAGCAGACCAGCATCGCGTCCGCCGCCAGTCCGTGTTCGGTGCGAAAGGCCCGCTCCGCTTCCGCCTCCGCCGCCGCAGGCGAGAAGGTTTCCAGTTCAACGGGGTTGCGGATCACCGCCACCGGCTTGTGAACGCCGAGATTGCGGAAAAATTCTTCGCATTTGCGCGACGGCCCGATCAGGGCGTTGGCGCTTTTAGCCAGCATTTTAAGGTATTTATGGGAAAAATAGGTGGCGGCGCGAATGAAGAGCCGTGGCGAAATATAATAAATATAGTTGTCATACATCGTATGCAAAGTGTAAACCAGCGGCAGACGCAGCAGCTTGGCCGCCGCAAGGCCGGAAAGCCCGACCCCCATTTCCGTGTGAATGTGAATGATGTCCGGCCGGAATTCCCGGATAAACGCCAAACGCTGCGAACTGATCGGCAGGGCGGCGCCATAGCCGTAAATCCGGCGCACGCGCAAAGCGGGACAGTGCAGAACGCCGTCCTCCACATAATGGACGCCCGCGGCGGCGTCTGCTGTCACCACCAGCACCTCATGCCCCATGACTTCCAGCCCTTGCCGCAGAGCGCGGACATGCGTAACCACGCCGTTTATGTCATTCAAATACATTTCGGTAAATAGAGCAATGCGCATAAATTCTCCCTGTTTCTCAGAACAAGCCGGTGATCCGTCCATCGGCCGCGATATCCATGCCGGCGGCCGCCGGGGTTTTGGGCAATCCCGGCATGGTCATGATCGCGCCCGTGATCGCCACGATAAATCCCGCTCCGGCTGAAAGGCGCAATTCGCGCACCGTGACGGTGAAATTTTCCGGCCGGCCGAGCCGCGCCGGGTCGTCAGAAAGGGAATATTGCGTTTTAGCCATGCAAACCGGCAGCTCGCCGCAGCCCATTTCCTCATATTTTGCCAGAGCCGCTTCCGCCTCTTTGGCCAGGACGACGCCGTCCGCGCCGTAAATCTCTCGGCAAATGGTTTCGATTTTAGCGCGGATGGGCGATTCCACGGCGTAAAGCGGATGAAAATCCGCTTCGCCTCGCGCCAGCACCCGCATGACGGTTTGCCCCAGCTCGACGCCACCCGCGCCGCCGCGCTCAAAGACCTCCGACAGCGCGGCTT
>JAISQG010000032.1 GCA_031274335.1 Gracilibacteraceae bacterium | reverse complement strand
GAACTTCTCACAAATCGGCACGTTCTTGCCCAGGCCCGACGCGATGAGCTTCCCGCCCGCCGCCAGCGTGTCAAGGCAGTCCTTTTTCAGCCCTTCGAACTCGTCCTCGCGGATTGAGCGCACCGCGTCGCTTATTATTTTCAGATTCTTTTCAAAATATTCCATAAATGATCCTTAACAATCTGCTTGATTCTATGAGCGGGCGACCGAGACGGTCGCCCCTACGCCCCTGCCTCCGTCCAGTCATTGCTTCGCTGACGCTCGCAATGACGGTATTACAGTGCCTCCTCCAGGTAATACAGCCCGTTGTAAAACGCGCCGCATACCGAATCATAGTCCTGCCAGGCGTAGGTTGTCAGCGAAAGCCAGATGACGGCGTGCAGCAGCCTGACCGCCGGCGGATCGGCGCCGGAAAACTTCCAAAAGTCCGCCTCCAGTGCCTCCCAGCGGTTTGAGCCGATGGCCAGCGTGACCCCGTTTTCCCCGATGTCCAACCGGAAATCCTTCAGGTTGAACCGGTCGTAATTGCCGGCCACGGAGTAATACAGCTTCGCCCAATCGTACATAGGATCGCCGTGCAGCTCCGTAAAGCCGAAATACCCGCGCGGGTCGATCAGCACCGGCTCCGCGCCGCCGCGCAGCAGTATGTTGGAAAACGTGCAGTCGCCGTGGATAAAAGCGAAGCTCTCGCAGCGCAGCGCGTCCAGCCTCCGCTCCAGGTCGCGCTTGTAAAAATACACGTTACGGCATTCGCGCCCGTTCACTGTGATCGTCTTCCTGTCCGCCAGCGGAATCAGATCCCGCACTTGGCGCAGCCGGGCCATCGTCTTGCCATAATACGCCTCTTTCAGGCTGAAAACGTCAGCGGGGACGCGCTCCAGCCCGTGCAGTTCTTTCAGCGCGCCGGCCACCTTCCGGAGGATTTCGCGCTTGGCCTCGAGCGGCATGTCTGCGTATTCATGGACGGCCCCGCCGTTGATCCGCTCCATTTTCAGCGGCTCTGTGGCGTAAAGTCTGGGAATATGGGCGAAGCCCCTGGCCGCCGCCGCTTCATACCACCGGCGCTCCAGGCGAGCGAGCTTGCCGCCCTGCGCGTCAGCGGGCGTTTTCGTGACCGTGCCGCCGTCAGAGGCAATCCGGTTGAACGGGCGGCATTTTTCCGGCGCCAGCCGCGCGTAATCCTCCAGGGTGCCGAACTCCCGCGTCCCCGTCAGGTCCGCTTCGCGGAAAACAAAGCCCCGCTCCGCCAGCCAGCGCACAAACTCGCCGCTCTCCGGCACGCCCGCAATCTCCGCTTTGTCCCGGAAAACGAACAGGCCCGCCACACCGCGCTCCGCCGAGCGTTCCTCCGCGAAAACTCCGTCCCGGTAGCTCCAGCGGCAGGGAAAATCCCCGGCAATGCCGATGAGGTTTTCCGCGCACTCCGGCAAGGCAAAACCCTCCGACAGAACCAGATCCGACCATACCAGCATGAAAGGCTCGCCGTCCGGTAAAAGCTCCAGCGCCTGGCGCAGGCCCGCGCAAGTCCCCGTCCCCTCCGCGCTGACCACCAGATGCCGCGCATCGGCGAAACATTCCAAATATTCACTCATAACATCTTCTTTGTAGTCCGCGATGACGACGAAGCGCTTGTCCGGGTACCGGCGGAACAGGTGAAACAGCATGGGCAGGTTCTCCACGGGTACGAGCGCCTTGGGCCTGTTCGCCGTCAGGTGCCCGAGCCGCGCGCCCCGACCGCCGGCCTGCACGACTATGAAGTTTATACCCGATGCGAGGCAAGCCTCGCTCCTGCATTCAGTCATTGGAAGCGCCTCCGTAATACTCATCTTCTTCCCATTGGGCAGGATTGTTTTCAATATATTCCGCTATGCGGATATAATCATTTTCATCGCGGATGATATGGTCATGATATGACCGCTGCCAAACTGAAAAACCACACACGCGGGATACCCCTGATTTATATCCGCCGACAATTGTGCCTAACGTAGGGGCGAGGCTTGCCTCGCCCGTTCCGGAAACGACAATGATTGCATGTAAATGATTCGGCATTATGATGTATTTATCAATTTCCACGCAATCATAATGAAAAGGCATCGAATTCCACTCATCACATACAATCATTCCAATCTCAGATAACTTCACAAAGGCGGGCGAGGCAAGCCTCGCCCCTACAATCGTTCCAAATATTTCCACGCGGTTTCTCCACAGTCATATTCCCAGTATCTGCTCATTTTCCATCGCCTCGTACAGGGCGCGAAAAATATAGTAATCCGCAGGCGCGGTGATTTTTATATTGTTCTGGGTGCTTTGCACCGTGTGCATTTCCACGCCGTAAATACTGCACAAATGGGCGGAGTCAATCGACCGCACGCCCTCGCGCCGCGCCCGCCGGTACAGATCCCAGATCATCCCGTAGCGGAACGACTGCGGCGCCTTGGCCGTGTACATCTCGCCCCTCGGCGGCACCTCCGCCACGCGCCCGCCGCCGTCCACGCGGACGACGCTTTCCGCCGCCGCCTCGACCGTTATCGACGTGCCGCACTCGCGAACTTTGGCGATGTTCGCCGAAATCAGTTCCCCGTTGATCAGCGGGCGCACCCCGTCGTGAATGAGAACGATGTCGTCAGGGGCGCAAACGCCCTCCAGCGCGGCCAGCCCGTTGTAAATGCTGATGTCACCGCCCTCGCCACCCGACACAATCCTGGTGGCTTTCGTTATGCCGTGGCGCCGGAGCAGGCCCCGGAGCTCGTCAATCCGGCTCTCCAGACAGACGACAACGATACTGTCGATTTCTCGGTGACTTTCAAAATGCTCCAGCGTGTATATGATTACCGGCTTGCCGTGCAGCTCCAAAAACTGCTTCGGCTTGGCGCGGGCGTTCATTCTCTGGCCCGTGCCGCCGGCGAAAATCAGTGCATGTACCCCAGCCATGTAACTTTAGCACCCTCTCTCTTTTACTCCAAAACATCTCTGAAACAATAAGAGCGATTATAAAAACCATCATGTAAACTATCATTAAAAATAGGCAAGCGTGTGATATCTGTATAACGATTTTGAATGAAACTTAATAATTTGTCTGCTGTGTCAATTGTCGGCTTTGAACGCGCAATAAGAGGCAAGTATTCACAAAAATATTCTTTAATTGCTTGCTGCATGAGCAATATTTGATATGAGTGTTCCGTATCGAAATATTCATTTGCAAAACGCGGTTCGCCATTTATATCAAATCCTTCGAGAGATCCTTCAAATGATGTGAGAACACTTTCCATCAATATATAGCTTTCGCATATAAAAGCCTCTTTTTTGAACCAAGAATCTATTTTATACAATGAAGAAATATCCAAGGATCGCATTTTATCATCATTTGATTTTATATAAACAAAATAGAAGCCATCTATTTCGTTAGGAATTAATTCATGCAGACAGCATTGACATGTTCCTGACGCGGCAAGATCAAATACAGCGAGCTTGTCGGTTGGCATGATATTTTCAATTTCTATATACTTTTTGTAGCCAGCACGGTTTTGCTCAGCGGTTGCCAATATTTTACTTTTATGACTTAAGATGTATTCTTCTATGGATTCATAACAATCACTTCTATATGCTACAATGTCCTTTCTTTCGAGTAAGAAACGTTTTTCAAGTAACATTTCCGGGGGACCGTCGAACCCCATTGATATTATTTTCAGAATATCCTTCTCTTCGAAAATTGTGGCTACAAGACAGGCCACTCTGGATGTTAAAAAATACCTGCTCTCTGGCAATCTTGTCTCAACTTCCCGCTCAATTGCCATCCTATAGAGTTGTTCAACCAGAAACCCGTCGCGCGCAAAAAACAAGATCTTGTCATAATTCGATCCGGCTAATTTCCGTAACAGCCAATGTATAAAGGTTGATACCAGCGGGGCGATAAAGAGCCACGCCGCGTCAAATGAATCATTGATACATATTTTTCCATTTGTATTGAATAAAGCGAACGGGCTGTTAAAAACATGGCTTACGAAAAGCCCAATCATCACTCTGCTGACATACTCGCCATCAGATTTTAATATATCCCTCCATTTTGAAACGCCAAGCATATGGCACGCGCTGAATATCCTGAATGAATCAATGCCGTGCTTTTCAGCAGCCAAAATATCCGCTTCATAATTATCGCCTATGTGCAAATAGCTGGTGCCATCGACTTTATTTTTGAATTCCTTAAATAAAGATCCTGTTTTTGTGGTGCCATATTCGCACGATACAAAAATATCAGAGTAACCCGTTATCCCGCAATCATATAATATTTTTTCAAGTTTGTCTTTCGTGATATACATATCT
>JAISQG010000181.1 GCA_031274335.1 Gracilibacteraceae bacterium | reverse complement strand
GTAACCGCCTTATTCTTCCCCAAATTTCTGGAGGGCGATCCGGCCCTTGCCGGCGGCGACAGAAAAACGATGGAGCATCTCTCCTTGGTCACGAAGTTTCTCCAAGAACACTCCCGTTTTTTTTCGCCTGATTTGGCAAACGGCTTCATACAACAGGTGGCTAAAAGGAATGCGTAGGAATTTTGGGAATATTTTTAAATAAGCCTACAGTCTCGTTCATTGACGGTCAGCGGTTATTCTTTTCCGGCACGCAGTATAAAACATAATCGGCTATGATGAGCTTTACCCCGTTCATTTCCGGCCCGCCGCCATAATAGCGCAGATAAAATCTGTAATCCGGGCAAATGGAATGAATAAGCGCCGGTATGCGCCACAAATCATCGTTCGTATGATAGAGGCAAATCGCCAGCTTCGGCCGGTCTTCCCGGATATGGCGGCTGGCGCCGAGGAGGGCGTCGTATTCCGCTCCCTCGATATCCATTTTCAGGAAGGTGATCGGCTCTGTTATATCTTCATCCAAGGCCACCACCGGCGCCGTATGCGTACCGTCCTCCCGTAAAGCTGTCGGGCCGGAATTGCCCGGCAAATACATGGTGCCTTGCGTAGCTCCAACGCCCTTGGCTCTTAACACTATGTCGCGGCACGAAGCGAAATTCTGTTTTATCGACTCAATAAACTGCGGAAAAATATCGTAACAATAGATGCGGCGATAGTTTTCGCTGCCGAAAATATTTAGAAAGCTGCTGACGGTATCGCCCACATACGCGCCCAAATCAACAAACACCTCATCCGGTCCGCATGTGATCAGATCAAGGTCAAAATAAGGCGGATAGGCATACTCCCGCACCTGCTGCATGGGTTCCGGCCGCAAATCAAGCCAGTATTGCAGCAAGGCTTTTAGCACCGCTTTGGAGCGATAATCACCTAGCGCGTCGAAAAACCACCGTAGCTCCTGCCCGTGCAGCTTCAGGCAGGCTGCCCGCTGCTCCAGCATCTCCAGGCAGCCTTCCTCCGGGCGAAAATCACCCCAGAAGCGCAGATTGGACCAAAACTGCCTCACCGCGCCCACCGCTTCTGCGGGCACTTCGCGGCGCCATTTCTCAAAGGAGTCACGCATCCGCGCTGTCAATTCCGCTTCCTCCGCGTTCGCGACAAATTCCGCCAGCGCGCTGAACTCTCGCTCGATCTTGTTGGCCGTCCCCATGTAAGCGGCCTGATAAGCCCGCTCTGCTTTATCGGCCACCCCCATTTTTTGCCAAATATAAGCCAAATTATACCAGCTGTCGTCGTCATTGGGATGGCGGTCCACCGCGTAAGCGAGTATTTTTTCGGCGGCGCGGTAATCGCGCAAATGCAGGAAAAAAATTGCTTTGGCGCAAAGAAAAGCCGCTTCCTCCCCATGTTTCCTTTCGTTTTTTTCAATGAGCGCCAGCGCCGTTTCCATATCCTGCTCATTAAGGGCTGAGATTATTTCATCCGCGTAATTCATGTTCGTTCTCCTTGTCTCTTTCTTTTTTAATATTCTTATGCTATACTGTTGCCAGTTTGCTTCCAATTGTTTGTTATATAATGACGGAGGATCGACCATTGCCTAAAATCAGCGTGATCATGCCGGTGTATAATTCAGGTCAATACCTGCCCAGAGCCATTGACAGTGTGCTGGGACAAATATTGCGGGATTTGGAGCTGATCCTGGTGGATGACGGTTCCACTGACGGGTCAGGTCAAGTCTGCAATCGCTATGCCCGGACGGATGAGCGGGTGCGCGTCATACGCAAGCCCAACGGCGGTACAAGTTCCGCGCGCAACGCCGGTCTTGCCGCGGTCACCGGGGAATACATCGCGTTTGCGGACTATGACGATTATCTCTTCCCGGAAATGTACCTTTACATGTACGCCAAAGCGGAAGAAAGCGGCGTGGATGTCGTGAAATGCGGCACGGTTTTGTATGACAGCGCGGGGCTCACGCCGCCCTGGCCCAAGAACGAAAGCCGGCTCCGCGCCGCCTCTATGGGGCAGTGGAATCCTGTTTTCAATTACCATTTCCCGCCGGACGGCACGGTTTTATCCTCCGAAGAATACCTGTATGCCATGCTCGCCTCCCAACTCGACCATGCCGTCTGGAATTTGCTGATAGCCGCCTCCGTTGGCCGGGATCTGCGTTTTCCGGAAGGGCGGTTTTACGAGGACGATTTTTTCAATCTGGAACTGGCGGCGCGCGCCTCCCTCCTTTTTGTCGAGAAAAAACTTTACGTTCATACCTACAGCTCCGTCAGCTCCGCAAACTCGCCGGCCAGCAGGCGGAAACTACGAGTCGACGCCAGTCTGAATGACATAAGGAAATATCTGCTCGCGGAGCAAAAGGGGTATCACTCTTTGCTGCCGGCATTATTCGCGAGCGTATGCCGCAGATTACCCTTGATCATGGCGGCCGTGCAGCCGCCCGATTTGCTTGACTCCGGCTTAACCGAGGATTTAGGCCAAATCACCCGCTTCATCGACGCGCGGCAACGGCAATTTCCTTCAGCTTGGCAATATCCGCGTCAGCCGGTGCCAGAGTCTCCAATTGTGTGATGGTTTGTAGCGCTTCTTCGCTCCGCCCCAGCGCGATCAGCCGCTCGATTTGGGGCTTGATGCTTTGCAGCAGCCGGGCGAACTCCTCCCGGCCGGATTCGTCTGACCGCCGTCGCGCTTCTTCTTCCCGCTCGTATTCCACCGTGATCTTGGCCGCCAGATTTTTCGCCGGGTCTTTGAATATGCCGTCCAGCTCCATAGCGGTTTTGACTGCTCGCAAGGCGCCGGCATGATCACGCCTCGATTGCCAGCAGATGAGTGCCTCCCGCATATGACAAACCGCGCGCAGCGCGGACGGCAGACGTCCATCGCCTCCGCCATCCAGCAGACCGGGGCTGTGCAGTCCGGCTTCCCATTGATAACGGCGCTCCAGATAGCGCCACAAAACCTCAATGTCCAAATCAGCTACGGAGCGCAGCCGGGCAAACAAGGCC
>JAISQG010000170.1 GCA_031274335.1 Gracilibacteraceae bacterium | reverse complement strand
GTATATCATTGATGATGCCCAGCAAATGGGCCGAAGCGGTTTCGATTTTTTGCAGGCAATCGTCCTTGCGTAGCGGGTCGGCCGTGTTTTTGGCGATATTGGTCATGCCGATAATGGCGTTCATCGGCGTGCGGATTTCGTGGCTCATAATGGCCAAAAAATCGCTTTTCGAGCGCGAAGCGGTTTCCGCCGCCACCCGCGCCGCCATGACCGACGTTATGTCGGCGATGTCGATAAAAGCGCCCTTGCCGCCGGACAGCTTGCTGGAAGTAATTTTAAAATAGCGCGTTTCGCCGCCCAGATTGAGCTTTTTTGTTCCTTCATACAAACCATTGCCGTCGAGAATCTCGCTCACCATATTTTTCACTTCCCGGTCGCGAAACAAATCGATGAGCGGCCGCCCGGCGGCAATTTCGGCGTATTCCAGCGCGGCCATGTCCGCCAGCGGTTTGCTGATGTAGCGCACACAGTTCATCCCGTCAACCAGCGCGGTGATGTTCGAAGTGGTCGCCATCAGCGTCCGAATGGCATTTCGCGCCTGAGCCGCGCTGTCGTTGTTGCCGGAGCCATAGGCGCAAATCAGGTAAAGCAGCGCGGAAGCAAACAGCAGCGGGGCGAAAACGCTGCCGTCCGGAATGGTTTCCGCCGCCCGGAGCCCGGTGAGCGGAACAGCGAACAGCAGAGCGGACGTGAGCAAAGCGCCGGTTGCCAGAAAAAGCAAAAAGGCCTTGCGCTGGAAATACAGCAGGGCGATAAAGCAAATGGAGAGATACACCAGCGGAAAATTGTAAAACCCGTACAGCGTAAAGCCGGTCAGGATGTAGAGCGAGAGTAGGAGCAACGGCACAAAGAAAGCGGTGGTGAATTCGTGCTTGGCCCGGCTGAGGGCCACAGTGGCCGCCAAAGAGATTAATCCGGCCATGACGGCCATCTCCGCCTGCCAGAGTTCGCCGCTGAAAGCGGAGACCAGCACGCGGTAAACGGTAAAAAAGACGGCGGCGACGAACGCGGCCGCCGTAGCCGCGCGGCGCAGGCTGCTTTCATTGTTCATGCGGCTCTTTCCTCCTTGCGTAACGCAAACCATCCGGGGCGACAAAATTCACGCCGCCGGGAACGATATTAACGTCCAGGACGGTGTCGAAAAAAACCTCCCCGTCCAGATTGACACAGAGCGGCGAGTCGGAGCGGACGGAAATTTCACGTCCGCTCCGGTAAGTGATCAGGTCGGGATGTTTCCGGTAACGGCCGTTGAGATAATCCGGCAATTTGCGCAAAGCCTCCGGCACCCCCGGGCATTTGTAAAACAAAACATCCAAAATGCCGTCGTCCGGCGCCGCCGCCGGGAGCGCGCTCTTATCGCCGCAGTATCCCGGCCCGTTCGCGATGTTGAGGCCCCCGTAGCGGCCGTGAAAAATCTCTCCGTCAATCGTGATTTCGTAACGCTGCATGCGCGCCTTCTTGTTTAACAGCACGGAAAGGCTGGAAAACAGGCAGACAGCCGGCATAAACCAGCGGAACGCGGAGCGGAGATGGCGCTCGGTCGCCTGGCTCGCGCGGATGCTTTGCATGGCGCCGGCGGCTTCCAGCCCGACCAGACAGAGATTCATCGCGTAATTGCCGCCGCAGCGCATGACGTCCGTTTTCAGCGTGCCGGCCGTGATTTGCCGTCCGATGTCGCGGAAAACCTCCTGCTTTTTTTCGCCGAAGGAGCGGATAAAATCATGGGCGCCGCCGCAGGGCACGGCGGCCAATTCCGCGTTCGGCAGGCCGACCACGCCGTTCAGGCAGTCAAACAGGATGCCGTCGCCGCCCACGGCGTAAACGCGGATAACGGTTTCGGGCGGGGCCTCGTCGAAGTATTTTTGAATAACGCCGATGGCGTCCCGCGGATACCTTGATATATGTACGCGGTAATCCGCGTCGGGCGTGGATTTGAAAAACGATTCGATTTCCGCGGCAATGACGTCCGTTCCGCCGTCATAACGGAACGAACGCGGATTGACGACAAACAGGTGCCGCCGCGGAACCGCGCTGATCTGGCCGGTTTTGTCAGGCATGGTGTTTCCTCCTGTGGTTTTTAGCCAATATGATTATATCATATTCCGGCTCTGTTTGTATAAGGGTGGTGGGCAAAAGAGGAAAAAGTTGTTTCATAATTATATTGCCGTTATATCCTCAATATTGCCGCCACGGGCCGGGTGTGCTATAATGGGGAACATGACAGTACAGGATATTGCTTCGCAACAATATATCAGCGACCCCGCGCACCTGCGCCGGGCCCTCGACCGCGTTTTGCCGGCGGTCATCAAACCGGGCCGTTATGCCGGCGGCGAATGGAATATGGCGCGCAAAGACTGGGAGGCGGCGGAAACACGCATGGCTTTCCTTTTTCCCGACGTCTATGAAGTGGGGATGTCCAATCTGGCGCTGCGCATCCTCCACGGCCTGGTAAACGAGGATCCGCGCTTCCTGTGCGAGCGAGCCTTCGCTCCCTGGCCGGATATGGCGGACAAAATGCGTTCGGCCGGCATCCCGCTTTACGCGCTCGAGTCTTTCCGGCCGCTCCGCGCCTTTGACGTTCTCGGCGTCACTCTCCAGTACGAACTTTCTTATACCAATATTCTGAATATGCTGGATTTGGCCGGCATACCGCGGCGGGCCGCCCGGCGCGACAGCGGAGATGAATGGCCCTGGCTTATCGCCGGCGGGCCCGGGGCCTTTAACCCGGAGCCCTTGGCCCCGTTTTTCGACGCCTTTCTGCTGGGCGACGGGGAGGAACTGCTGCCCGCTGTGCTGGCGCGGATTGGGGCTGACAAGAAAAACGGCGTTCCGCGCGCGGAGACACTGGCACGGCTGACCGAGCTGCGCGGCGTTTACGCGCCGGCTTTTTATACGCCGTCCGCGGATGAGCGGGGCGTGTTTCAGGGCTGGCAGGCTGCGGCGCCCGCGCCGCCGCTGGTGCGGAAAGCCGTCGTCGCGGATTTTAACGCCGCCTGGTTTCCCGCGCGCTGCATCGTGCCCTTTAACGAAACGGTGCACGACCGGATCATGCTGGAGGTCATGCGGGGCTGCACGCGGGGCTGCCGCTTCTGTCAGGCCGGGATGCTGGGCCGGCCGCTCCGGGAACGCGCACCGGAGGTTTTGCGCCGCCAGGCGCTGGAATCCGTCCGGGCGACGGGCTATGAGGAAATATCGCTTGTGTCGCTTTCCACCGGCGATTATTCCGGCGTGAGCCACCTATTGCGCGATTTGACGGCGGATATGGCCGGATGGAGCGTGAATGTTTCCCTGCCCTCACTGCGGCCGGACTCCTTTGACGTGGAATTGGCGGCCGAAATACAGAAAACGCGGAAATCCGGCTTGACTTTCGCTCCGGAGGCCGGCACCCAGCGCCTGCGCGATGTGATCAACAAAGGCGTCAAGGACGAGGATTTGTTCCGGGCGGTCGCGGCCGCCTTTGACGCTGGCTGGAACAATATAAAGCTGTATTATATGATCGGCCTGCCGACGGAAACGGAGGCGGATCTGGCCGGGATCGCGGCGCAGGCGGAGGCGGCGCTCCAAACCGGCAGGCGCCGGAGCGGAAAGGCGCGCGTCACGGTGTCCGTCAGCAATTTTGTCCCCAAGCCGCACACGCCTTTTCAATGGGCGGCCCAGGACAGCCGGGAAACGCTGCAGGCCAAACAGGGCTATCTGCGGGACAAATTGCGGCGCACGCCGATCAAACTCCAGTATCATGACGCGGACATGAGCGCGGCGGAAGCGATTCTTTCCCGCGGCGACCGCCGGACGGCCGGCCTGCTGGAGGTTTTGGCGGACAAAGGCGCCCGGTTTGACAGCTGGAGCGAGTGGTTCCGGCCGGAACTGTGGCAGGAGGCTTTGCGGGCGACGGAACTCCGGGCCGAATATTTCACCGGGGCGCGGCCCTGGGACGCGGCGCTGCCCTGGGATCATCTGAGCGCGGGCGTGACGAAGGAATATTTGCGCGCCGAGGCGCTGAAAAGCGAGCGGGGCGAGCGCACGGAGGACTGCCGCCTTGTCTGCGGCGCTTGCGGCGCTTGCGGGGATACGGCATGAAAATCCGTCTGGCTTACAGCAAACTGGCCGAGGCCAAATATATCGCGCATCTTGATCTGACCAGATTTTTCGAGCGCGCGTTGCGGCGCGCCGGCGTGGAAGTGGCCAGGACGGAGGGGTTTCATCCGCACGCCAAAATTTCGTTCGGCCCGCCGCTGGCCGTGGGCGTGGAGGGGCTGGCCGAATATGTGGACGTGGAAATCAGGGACGGACGCCGGTCTTTAAGCCCGGCTGCTCAGGCCGCGGCGGCGGAGCGGGCGGTGAAGGCTTTGCAGGCGGAAATGCCGCAAAATATCCGCATACTGACTTATGGGGTTTTGCCGCCCGGCGCCGCCGCCCTCACCGCTTCCATTGACTTGGCCTGTTACCTGGTTTGGACGCCGCTTTGGGCGCCGGTCGCGGAAGCTGATCTGCGCCGCGGTCTGGCGGACTGGCTGTCCAGGGAGGAAATTCCGGTCACGCGGAACAAGGGCGGGACAGCCAGGCCGGTGACCAAAAACATACGGCCGTTCGTTCGCCGGATGGCTTTGCAGAGCATAGCCGGAGAAGAAGCGCCAGACGACCCCGGCTTCAGCCTCGAGCTGGAAATCGCCATGACCGGTGCCGGTTCCGCCAGAGCGGCGGATGTGACGGAATCGTTCTGCGAGTTTCTCGCCCTGCCCTGGGACAAAGACGGCGTCGTCATCGTGCGCGCGGGGCTGTTCACGCAGGGCGAAAAAAGGCTGCCGCCGCTGGGACGAATTAATTAGAATATCCTTCAGGCGCCGGCTGATCCCCGAAAACCGCGCGGGCGATGTCCACGCCAGCTTTCGCGTCGCGGGCGTAAAAATCCGCGCCTATTTTTTGGGCGTATTCCGGCGTCAGCACCGCGCCGCCCACCATGACGCGGCAGGGCAGCCCGCTTTCGCGCAAAGCGCGGATTGTCCCGGCCATCGCCGGCAGAGTCGTGGTCATCAGCGCGGAAAGCCCCACGAGCGGTGCCTCCGTCCGGCGCGTTTCCTCCGCTATTTCCGCCGGCGGCACGTTGCGCCCCAGGTCGCGGACATCGTAGCCGTAATTTTCCAGCAGAATTTTCACAATGTTCTTGCCTATATCATGCACATCGCCGTGGACGGTCGCCAGAACAATCGTGCCCTTGTTCCGCCTTTCTCCGCCTGCGCGGGCCAAGCGGGCGTTCAAAACGGCGAAAGCGCTTTGGGCGGCCTGGGCGGCCGCGATAAGCTGGGGCAGGAAGATGCGTCCGGCGTCAAACTCCGTGCCGATTTCATCCAGCGCCGGGATGAGGATGCCGTCGATTATGTCCATGCTTTCCCTCGTCTGGGCAAGCTCCTCCGCGGCGCGCCCCGCTTCCTCCTTCAAACCGCGCGGCACGGCGCGGCGCAGGGTTTCTTCCGCCGAAGCAGCCGGGGCCGAGGCCTGTACGGGTTCTTGTTTCGCGCCAGCAAAGCGCGCGATAAACTCTGCCGCGTCCTTGTCGCCTTGCCGGAGCACTCGGGCGGCAAAAACCGTATCCATCATGGCCGTGTCGCCGGGATTCAAGATCGGCAGATCCAGTCCCCGCCCCAGGGCCATAGCGAGAAAAGTCCGGTTGACCAGCGCCCGCTCCGGCAGGCCGAACGAGACATTGGACACGCCGAGCAGGGTTTTGAGGCCGAGTTCCTCTTTGACGAGGGCGAGCGCGCGCAATGTTTCCTCCGGGGCGGCCGGCTCCGCGGAAGCGGTGAGAGTCAGGCAGTCGATGTAAACGTCTCCGGCCGGGATACCGTGCTCCAGGGCGCGCTCCAAAATGCGGCGGGCGATGTCCGCTCGCTCGCGGGCCGCGGACGGTATGCCGCGCTCATCCATCGTCAGCCCGACCACCGCCGCGCCGTATCGCTTCACCAGCGGCAAAATCCGCGCCAGCACGGCTTCATCGCCGTTGACCGAATTGACTATGGCCTTGCCGTGGCAAAGGCGCAGACCGGCCTCCACGGCCTCCGGATCCGCGGAATCGATCTGCAGCGGCGCGTCCGTCACGCCCTGCAGGGCTTGGACGACGCGGGCCATCGTTCCCTTTTCGTCTATGCCGGGCATCCCGACATTGACGTCGAGGATATCGGCGCCGGCCCGGCATTGCGTCAGGCCCTCATTCAGGATAAAATCCGTGTCGCGGTTCAGCAGCGCTTCCTTGAAGCGCTTTTTGCCCGTGGGATTGATCCTCTCTCCGATTACGCGCACGCGGTCCAGGGGTACAACTTTGGACGCGCTGCATACCGCCGGCGGCGGAGCCGCTGCGCGCGGCGCAAAGGGCAAGGCCCGCAGCGCCGCGTGCAGCGCCCGGACAGTATCCGGGGTCGTGCCGCAGCAGCCGCCAAAAACCCGCGCTCCCAACTCCGCCAGGCGGCAAAGCTGCGCCGCGAACTCCGCCGCCGGCACGCTGTAACCCCCGCCGCTCGGGTCAGGCAGCCCGGCATTCGGCTTCACCACCAGGGGCAAAGGCGTCCAGCGGGCGAGCTCCGCCACGATGCCCGCCGCTTCGCCCGGCCCCAGTGAACAGTTGAGGCCGAGAGCCGCCACGCCGAGCCCCGTCAGGGTCAGAGCCGCAGAACCGGCGCCGCAGCCGGTGAAGGTGCGGCCGTTTGCTTCAAACGACATCGTGGCCATAACGGGCAAATCCGTGTTTTCCCGCACGGCCAGCACGGCGGCCCGCATCTCGCCCAAATCGGTCATCGTCTCCACAACGGCCAGATCCGCTCCGGCTGCCGCGCCGGCCAGAGCCTGCTCCCGAAATATTTCATACGCCGTTTCAAAGGGCAGAGTGCCCAAGGGCTCCAGCATTTCGCCCAGCGGCCCGATATCCAAGGCGACGAGCGCGCGCCCGGCCGCGGCGGAGCGCGCCAGGCGCACGCCGGCCGTCACCGTTTCCCGCGCGGCGGCGCGGACATCCGTGCCGGGCGGCAAACCGTGCGCGAGCTTACGGGCGTTGGCGCCGAAAGTGTTCGCGTAAAGCACCTGCGCGCCCGCGGCCGCGTAATCGCGGTGGATGGCGGCGATGCGTTCCGGAGCCGTTAGATTGAGGAGCTCCGGCATTTCGCCCGGTTGCAGGCCCTCCTGCTGCAGGATGGTGCCCATCGCGCCGTCCAAAAGAACATATCCCTGTTCAAGCAATTGCTGAAAACTCATCAGTAAAGCCCTTTCAGCCACTCCGTCACGGCTTCCGCGCCCCGCCACTCCACAGTCACGGCGTCAAAGCGCATGGAAGGCCACTCCGTGTAGCCTTTTTCTTTCAAATAAAAAAGTGCCACCCGCCGCATTTTTTTCAGCTTGCCCTGCGTCAGGTTCTCCGCCGCCCGTCCGGCGCGCCCGGAGAGGCGCGTTTTCACCTCGATGAAAACCACGGTTTCCCCGTCCTGCGCCACTATGTCGATTTCCCCGTCGCGCACGCGGTAGTTGCGCGCCACCACCGACAACCCGGCCGCGCGCAGGAAATCCGCGGCTATTGTTTCCCCGCGTTCCCCCAGATCCTTCAGATCCGTGTCCGCCGCCGCGTCCGCGAAAAGGTTCCCTTCCGCCGCCAGACGCACAGGCCGGAAACTCATGCGGTGCTCCGGGCAGAGACCATGCTGCGCCAACGCCCGCATATGGGCTTCCGTTCCGTAACCCTTGTGTCGGTCAAAACCGTAATATGGGTAGACTTGGTGCAGCTCCGCCATATAGCCGTCCCGCTCCACTTTCGCCAGGATGGAAGCGGCGGCGATGCTCGCGCACAGGCCGTCGCCCCCAATCAGGACGCGCTGCGGCACGTTGGCGGCCAGGCGGTCCCGCCCGTCAATCAGCACATAATCCGGCGCGAGGCTCAGGGCGTACAGCGCGCGAGTCATGGCCAGCTTCGTCGCCTGGAGGATGTTTATCCGGTCGATTTCCTCCGCTTCCGCCCGGCCCACCGCCCACGCCGCCGCCTCGGCCTTGATGCGCGCGCACAGGCGTTCCCGTTTGTCGGCGCTCAGTTTTTTGGAATCGTTCAGGTCGGTCAGGTCAAAATCCCGCGGCAGGATGCAGGCGCCGGCCATCACCGGCCCGGCCAGCGGCCCGCGCCCCGCTTCATCCACTCCCGCCACCGCGGTAAATCCCTGTTGCCAGAGCAGTTTTTCCGCCGCGAAATCCATATGCCCATCCCTCCGTCACTCCAGCGTGACTCGGCCGATTTTTCCCGCGCGAAATTCTTTGAGAAACATTTGCGCCGCCCGCGCGCGGTCCACTTCCCCGCCGCGCGTGATACAGCCGCGGCGCCGGCCGACGCTTTCCATGTCCGCGACCTCGCCGCCGTAGCAGGCGCGGAGGTTTTGGGGATAATTTTCCCGGAGAAAGCCCAGCAGCCAGGCCGCCAATTCCTCGCCGTCAAAAACTTCGTCGCGGATGGCGCCCGTCGCCGCGAGCTTGCGCCCGACTTCCTCATCCTCAAATTTAGGCCAAAGTATGCCGGGCGTGTCCAGCAATTCCACGCGCTCGTGCACTTTAATCCACTGGTTGCCGCGCGTCACTCCCGGTTTGTTGCCGGTTTTGGCCTGCGCGCCCCCGGTCAGGCGGTTGATAAGGGATGATTTTCCAATATTTGGAATGCCGACGGCCATGACGCGCAAAGGCTTGAACCGGATGCCCCGCCGCCGGTCCTTTTCCAGCCGCGGACGAGCCAGCCTGTCCAGGGCCGGCACAATCTGCC
>JAISQG010000169.1 GCA_031274335.1 Gracilibacteraceae bacterium | reverse complement strand
CTGATCCGGCTCATCCGTAGCGACGCTTATCTGAGTTATGTCACGCCGCGCATGGCGCCGTATCTTTATTTTACGGCGGCGGTCATGCTGATCTGGGCGGCCGGCGGGATCCTGCGCCTGCGCCGCCCGCGGCACCGGGCGCGCGGCGCCCATTGTTTTGTTCTGGCGGTTCCCATTTTGCTCCTCATCCTGCCGCATGCCCCCCTGACCTCGGCGGATTTGTCTTGGAATTACGCCGGAACGGGCGCCCTGCCCTCTCCTTCCTCCGGAGTTGCAGCCGCCGGCGGCCTGCAGCTGGACGCCGTGTCCGGCAACGCCGATTATCTCGCGGTTTCAGACGGCCTACCCGCCGTCCCGCCCGGCGCGGATGAAGCGACCAAATGCATCACCGTCGCCGGCGACCAGTTTTATCCCTGGCTGAACGAAATTGCCGCGAATCTTGACAAATACGAAGGCTGGCAAATCTACATCACGGGGTTTGTCTTAAAGGATCCGGAAGTTTTCCTCGAAAACGAGTTTATGGCGGCCCGTCTCGGCATGACCTGCTGCGCCGCCGACCTCGTTCCTTACGGTTTAATCTGCCACTACGAGGGAACCCCCGCTTTGGCAGCCGACACATGGGTCACTGTCGAAGGGCTTATTCACGCCGGGGAGTACGACGGCTGGCCGGAGCCGCAGGTCATTGTGACCGGGATCGCGGCGGCAGAAGAGGAACCCGGTTATATTTATCCGTTTGGATAAGCACAAAGGAGGCGGCAATATGCAGGAACAAGGCGAAGTCATTGATTTGGTGGAAAATATCGAAAAAGCCATTATCGGCAAGCGCCAGGCCATTTTGCGCGTGGTGGCGGCACTTTTGGCCGGCGGGCATGTGCTGGTGGAGGATGTGCCGGGAGTCGGCAAAACCCAGATGGTTTCCGCCCTCTCCCGCTCCGTGAGCGGGGAGTTTCACCGTGTGCAGATGACGCCGGATATCATGCCGGCCGACATTGTGGGCTACTCAATGATTCATCCGGAGAGCAAAAAAATAATTTATCAAAAGGGCGCCGTCTATTGCAATTTTTTTCTCGCGGATGAAATAAACCGCGCCTCGCCCAAGGCGCAGTCAAGTTTGCTGGAGGTGATGGAAGAGCGGCAAATCAGCATTGAGGGCAGAACCATCACTTTGCCGCCGCCGTTCATGGTGCTGGCGACCCAAAACCCGGTCGAGACCTACGGCACTTATCATCTGCCCGAAGCGCAAATGGACCGTTTTCTCATGCGGATTGTCATGGGTTATCCCAGCAAAGAGAAAGAGATGCAGATACTGAATGAGATCGAGGGCGATAACCCTCTGTACAGCCTGCAGCCCGTCCTCAGCCTGGCGGATGTTGAGCGGATGCAAAAAGACGTGCAGAACGTGACGGCCAATCAGCTTATCAAGGAATACATCTGGGAAATTGTGAACGCGACGCGGCATGACGAAAACATACGCCTGGGCATCAGCCCGCGCGGTGCCCTGGCCTTGCAGCGGGCGGCCAAAGCTATGGCTTACCTCAGCATGCGGAATTATGTGATACCGGATGATGTCCGGGACATCGCCGCCGCTGTGCTCGCGCACCGCCTCATCCTGTCGCCCAAGGGCAAAAGCAGCTTTTCCTCCCAGGAACAGGCGGTAAACAATGTGCTGGAGCGGGTCGGCGTCCCTGTGGCCACCGCCTGATTCCGCGCGGATCATTCACATGAACAAAAGGTGATGTCAGCTTTATGGAAAACACAAATGTATTGGATATAATCGCGCACACATTGAGCCTGATAGACGTCCGGCTGATAGATCACGGCAAAAATGTGGCACTCTTGACTTATAACGCGATGAAAGCGGCCGGGAAATATTCTGACAAAGAGATCAATGATATGTGCCTGATTGCGGTTTTTCACGACATAGGCGCGTTTAAAACGGACGAAATCACGAATCTTGTCGCCTTTGACGCGGAAAATGCCTGGGAACACTCTGTTTACGGGTATCTGTTCATCAAGCATTTTTCTCCGCTCTCCTATCTGGCACCCGTAGTCCTTTTTCATCACACCAGTCTGAAATATATGGATTCTGTGCCGGAGCATTACCGCGAGCTGGCGCAAATCCTGCATATTGCTGACAGAATGGAAATCGCGTCGCGGTTCGGGGGCATGTCCACGGAAATGCTGGCCGGCTATTTGACCGGAAGCAGGCAGGAGGTTTTTTCGCGGGAGACGCTGCGCCTGTTTTTTGAGTTTGAAAATGAAGAATTCATGGATCACGACGAGCTCTGGCATCAGCTTGGCGGCATCATAAAGAGCCGGGAGGATATCAACGAGTATCTGAAAATGCTGGTGCTTTCCATCGATTTCCGGAGCCGCCACACGGTCAACCATACTGTGGCCACTGCGGAATTTAGCAGGTTAATTTCCAATTTTTTTAATTTTTCGCCAAAAGATGCGGAATACACAACGAACGGAGCGCTTCTGCACGACCTTGGCAAGGCCGGCATCCCGACTGAGATTCTGGAGAATCCGGGGCGGCTGACTGACGAGGAAATGTCGATCATGAAAACTCACGTAATACTCACGAATCAAATTCTGAAAGGGCGCGTGAACCAGACTGTGGAAAAAATTGCCAGCCGGCATCACGAGAAGCTGAACGGCAGCGGATATCCGCACGGACTCAGCGCCGCCCAGCTTTCCCTGCCCGAAAGAATCGTCGCGGTCGCGGATGTTTTAAGCGCTCTCAGCGGCGCGCGCAGCTATAAAGGCGTTTTTCCCAAAGACAAAGTGATCTCTATTCTCACGGAAATGGCTGAGGATCGTCAGATAGACCGCGTAGTTGTGCAGAAAATCACGGAGAATTACGATGCCCTTATGGCGGAAACCGCCGCCGCCACGCGTCCTGTCACCCAGAATTATGAGGATCTTTCATCGAATTACCGCCGCCTGCTTGAAGATATTTCCGTTATGCGCAAAACAAATCATTTTCAATTCGGCTCTTTTTAATTTAATTTAATTTGCCTGTCTAAGATGCATGAAACAGGCACAGGGTTTCGTCTTTTTGCCAGTCCGCGTCGCTTTCGCCGGACGAGGCCGAGGCCAGCGCTATGTCCAGCAGCGCTTCGCTGAAAAGGCGAGGCGGCACGTCTTTTATCGGTATGGCGGTTTCCTGTTTCACATCGTCGTAAACATAGCTGCCTCTCTGTACGCTGCCCGTGCGGTAAAACACCGCCTGACCCACCGTGGCTATATCGGCCGGATCCATCATGACATAGAGGCCGGATATATAGATTTGCACGGAGATATCGCCAAATT
>JAISQG010000138.1 GCA_031274335.1 Gracilibacteraceae bacterium | reverse complement strand
CGGCGGCCCACGCGGTCAATTTGCGTCGGGGTAAACGCGCTGAAGGCCAGCCGCACATCCGGCAGCAAAGCGAGAAAATCCTCCGCCGCCAGCGTGGAGAGCACATGAGTCAAGCCGCTGATGAAGCCTGTCCCCGTAAAAACGATGTCCCAGGCCGTCTGGAAAATCCCGCTGAGAAAACGGCCGGAACGCTTCATCTGTTCCCCGGTGCCGAAGAAAAACCCGTTCGCCTCAGCCAGAACCTCTTCCGCCGAAAAAACGCCGTCCGCGTACAGCAGGCCGGCGGTAGCGCCCAGCAGTCCGGGCGGCGGGCTGGCGGCGCTCCGGGCCAGGTCGCGCATGGCCTCCGTCAGCAACTCCCGCTCAAAACCGTCGCGCTCTGCCACCTGATGCAGGGTTTTCAGCGCCTGAATCAGCTGATCGTCCGTTTTTTCATCCTCGGTCTCCAGTGTCGGCAACAAGGCGGCCGCTTTCAGGTACACGGCCTGCAGCAGATCGGCGGCAAAATTCCCGTCCGGCAGGGCGAGCAGCCATTTGGCGCTTTCCAGAAAAAGCAGATGCCGCGCCGCCGCCGTCAGTGAAAGGAACGACCCGTCCTCAGCGACAGCGCTTTCCATCGCCTTCAGGAGCGGCAGGGCGCTCCGGGTCAAATCCATCAGCGCCGCGTTGATCAGAAGCCGCGCGAGCTCGCCCGTGCCGCGCGCCGTTTCTCTGGAGCGCGTAAGCGCCGCCGCCGCCGCTTCCGCCAGCGTGCCGCCCAAATAAGAGACATCTATGATCTCCGCCTCCACGCGCGCCCCCGCCGCATATGTCCATATTTCCCGCACCCGGCTCGTATCCATCGCCAGATAATCCGGCCCGTAAGTCATCGAGGCGAAATTAACGCCAAGATAGCGCAGGCGGTGAAAAAACACGCTTGTCTCGCGATGGCTTTTGCTGCTCAGGATGCTCAGTTCCGCCTTTTGCGGTGTCGTCACGCGCGTTTTCAGGCGCAGGCGCCGAGCCGCGGCGCGAAAATCCAGCAGAAGCGGCACTTCCTCTGCCCCGGATAGCACGCGCCCCAGGCGCTCGCCCCGTAGCAGCTGGGCGGCGGAACGCATGATCCGCTCCGCGGCAAAATCCATCGCTCCCTTTACATAAACGCTTTGCACGGCATCAAGCAATTCGTATGCGCCCTCGTGCGCCTTGCCGCGCAAAGCGGCTAGTCCTCTGGCCTGAGCCGCCGCCGCCGCTTCGTCCGCGAGCGAAACAGCCTCCTTCTGCTTGCGCAAAGAGCCTCCGATAAAAGCCAGAAACCAGCGCGCGGTGTCCGCCCAGGGCTCCGCTTCCCCGGCCGGCCCGGTTTTTTTTCCGGCCCGCCGCCGCGGGACTGGCGGCCCGCCGGCATCCGCCGCGCACAGGCGCTCATACACGGCCTGGTAAAAGGCCGGATAGGGCATCCCGCTCGCGTAGCCCGCCAATTGGTCGCTTTCGGCAAAAGAATAAGGGATGAGCCAGGCATGAGCTTCTCCGGCCGCCTTGCTCCGCCCGGCGGCTTTATTCGGCGGTGGCGGCGCTTCCGCCAGCCCGGCCGCCAGCGCTTCCGTATGAAACCCGCCGGTCACGACGAGGACGCGGCTGAACTCCGCCCGCGCCTGGCGGATTCCCGCCAGCATGTACTCCTCGCGGGCCAGACATCCTTCCTCCCGCAGCATTTCCTCCGGGTAATCCAGGCGCGTGTAATGGCAGAGCGCGAGCACGGCCCGCACAAAATCCTCCGTCGCCATGCCTTGCCCATCCAATTCAAACCTTTTTTCCCAAAATTCAGCAAAATGACGACAACCCTCTTCCGCGCAAAGCCGCTCGATAAAACGGCTGCGAAACAAGTATTCGTCGTCATAATATGAGTTTTTGCCCCGGCCCTGCCCGTCTCCCGCGCCGCCTTCGTCCGCTCCGGCCTCCTGCCCGCGCTTCATGGCTGCCAGCCGGCCGTAGGGCAAGTCGATAAAGCGCGTCTCTATCCCCTGCGCTACGCCGTGGCGTATGGCCAGCAGCTCCGGCGAAAAATCCAGCAAAGGGAAATAGCAAGCGTAGCGCCAAGCTTCATCCTCGCTGCCTTTGGGCGCCGTTTCTCTGTAGCTGTAATAAAGGCAGAGCGGCGCCATATTGTCCGGGGAGCCGATATGCGGCACAAGCTCGTTCGTGTCCGCCGGCCCTTCGATGAGAATGGCTTCCGGGCTGTAACGCGCGAGCAACCGCGACAGATGGAAGGAACAGGCGGGCGAATGATGGCGCACGGGAAAAAACACCACCGGTTTCGCGAGGTCTAGGGTCTCTATTTCAGCCATGACCGCGCCTCAAAAAAACGCTGCCACAGCGCGTCTTTTCCGGCCCGCGCCTTCACGACCGTGTTCCAGTAGGCTTTAAGGCGGGGAAGGTCGTCCTTGCTTTCCTTCAGCACGGCGGAACGGATGTTTTGCGCCAGAACATCCACGGAAATTTCCGTCTCATAGTAATGGGAGGTCAGCGCCGTCTGATAGTAAAGGGACACTGCTTCCGCCGTGCTCATCACGGCGGCGGGCGATTCGATTTTATGACCCTCGCTGCTTTCCCCCTCCCGCAATTCGTGGAAAGCCGTCGCCAGCAGTTTGACGATGTCCTCGCGCACGGGCGCTTCCGGGGCCGCCTCTTTGAGAAGCGCCCGGCATTGGCGCTCGATTATCTCACATTCGAGTTTCACCGAGGAAACCGGCTCCACCGTCTCAAAATTGAAACGGCGCTTCAGCGCGCTGCTCATTTCGTTCACGCCCTTGTCGCGCGTGTTGGCCGTGGCGATGATGTTGAAGCCCGGCCGGGCGAACAAAAAGCCCTCCGCGCCGAATTCCGGGATGGACAGCACTTTATCGCTCATGACGCTGATGAGCGTGTCCTGCACCTCGCTCGGGCAGCGCGTGATTTCCTCAAACCGCGTGATCACCCCGTCCCGCATCCCCGTGTAAAGGGGTGCCGGCACCAGCGCCTCCGCTGTCGGCCCTTTGGCCAGCAGCAGGGCGTAATTCCAGGAATATTTGATATTGTCATCCGTCGTGCCGGCCGTCCCCTGCACCGTGTTCGTCGTGACGCCGGATATGGCGGCGGAAAAAAGCTCGCTCAGCATCGTTTTCGCCGTGCCGGGCTCGCCGACCAGCATCAGGCCCCTGTTGCCGGCCAGCGTGATGATGCAGCGCTCGATCAGCGTGTCGTCGCCGTAATATTTTTTGTCGATTTCTACTTTTTCCCCGTCCGCCGTGAGCGGTTCCCGGCTGCCGAGAACAAATGTCCGCACCGCCCTAGGCGAGAGACGCCATCCCTCCGGCTTGCGATTGGCGGCGTCCGCGGCGGCCAGGGCGGCGAGCTGTTTTGCGTACACCGCTTCCACCGGAGGTTTGATGTAAGTTTTTTGACCGGTCATAGAGCCGTCCTTTCTGTTCCGCGTCGCCGCGCCAATCTTTTCCGCTCCGGCGGCGCTGTTACTCAGGAAAAAAGAAGCCTTTTGCCTGTATAATGTCATGACGAAAAAGTTTAGGAGGAACCGCTATGTCTACCACGGAACCCATCAGGAGCAAGCACCAGGTAAATGAACTCACAAAATTCTATTCACGCAAGGGGCAGACGAGAAATCATCTGCTCATCATCATGGCCCTGCATACCGCGTTGCGCATCAGTGACCTGTTGCGTCTGCACTGGGATGACGTGTACGACTTCAAGCGCAGCGCCGCGCGAGAGACTGTTCATCTGACCGAAAAGAAAACCGGAAAGACCAAAGTCCTATCCCTTAACAAGCGCGTCACCGAAGCTGTTGCAGCCCTGTTCGCACAAAACCACGCCACGCCGGGCAAATCGGTTTTTATCAATCAGCGCACCGGCAAAGCCATAAGCCGCATTCAGGCTTACCGCATCGTGCGTTCCGCCTCCGAAGCCTTGGAGTTTCAGCACATCGCTTCCTGTCACTCCCTGCGCAAAACCTTTGGATATCACTCCTGGAAAGAGGGCGTGTCCCCGGTCGTAATAATGGACATCTACAATCACAGCTCTTTTGATGTTACACGGCGCTATCTCGGCATCACGCAGGATGAGAAAAACGAGGTATACCTGAATCTGGACTTTTCCGTTTAAGCCCGGATTTCTAAACAAGGAACGGCGCGATGATAAGAGAAATCGTGCCCATGACTTTAATC
>JAISQG010000036.1 GCA_031274335.1 Gracilibacteraceae bacterium | reverse complement strand
CAATGTCAGGGTAAATTGGCCCGCGCCGGCCGTGTCGATATTCACCGTCGCCGGGCCCGGGGCCGCCGCGAAAGCGCCGCTGCTGAAAGCGAGCAGCAGACAGGCCGTCAAAAAGAGCGGCAATCCCCGTCTTAAATTTTTCTTCATCTCGTCGCCTCCATCCCCTTAAAACTCCAGCTCGTTCGCCGCGTCGTTCCAGCCGATGATCCGGCCGCTTCCGTCCAATTCCAGTGCGCCGGCGAAATTATCGGCCTGGACGGCATCGGCTTTGATCCGGACGACGCCGGTCAGCCCGGAATAAGAGTTATCGACGCGCGTGTCCGCGCTCACAAGGGAGTAAGGCGTGGACAGGGTCGAGCCGCCCGGCGGCAGGATCCCCTGATAATAGTAATAGCCGCCGCTGGCCACCCATTGGCCCGTGACGTCAAAACCGCCGACTTCAATATAATCGGCCGAACCGGGGGCCGGATTGCCGCCCGCGTCCCGCCAGTATTTTTCGATTTGCACCCGGACGTAAATAGGCTCGTCGCCGGTGTTCAGCACGCTCACGCTTTGCTGTGGCAGAGATTCGCCCGGCCGGACGTGGACGGCCTGGGGCTCCACGCCGAGAGACAGGTTCAGGAATTCAAATTGCACGGTGCCCATTGTGACAGTGCCCGGAGCGGTCAGGGAGGAGGTGAAGTAGGCCAAAGTGCCTCCGACCGCGATCATCGCGCAAAGCACGGCCGCGCACAGTACAAGGGTAAATTTGCGAGTCATTTTCTTCACCTCCGGCGAATATTTATTAGCCTTTTGAAAGGATTCGAGCGCGACCGCCGCAAGGAAACAGGGAGCGCGAGAATCGGAAGCAACAAGGAGTCTTGCATATAACTGAAAGCAGCAGACTTTGGCAAGACGACTATGTTGCAACGCGGTGTCAGCGGCTACGCCGCTGACGGGGGTTTGTTCCAAGCGGTCATTGCGAGGAGCGGACAAAGCAATCCAAATATAAAGTGTCATGGATTGCCGCGCCGACTCGCAATGACTAGCGCCTGGGTCTGAACAGTAAACAGAGATGACCGCGTTATTACTGCAAAGCAAGCCACTCAGGAGTAAATCCATCATGAACAGTATCAGGGTTTAATTCATTAAATTTTTCATACAATGCTTTATAAGCTTGTTTTTGTGTGAGGCCCGCTGACTGGATAAGATAGGCTTTGAAAGAGACATTAAAGTCTGTAGCGCTATCAGGCAGATTCGTTTTAAGTGTAAGATTTCCTTTAGCATATCCGTTGTTTCCAGTAGTTGCATTAGGGCCAAGAACGCCATTATAATAATAATAATTTTCCGTGTCACTGTAATAAAACTGTACCCAGTTATGATCGGTATCAAAAGCATCAGGACTCTTAATAAAATCCACAAGATCTCCCAGCCCTGCATCTGTTTTTGTGACTAAAAATACATAAGCCGGCGCTGAATTAGGATCAATTGCAACTCTGGGATCTTTGCTGATAGTGTCACCGGGCAAAATCTGATTCACAGTTTGTGGGTCGCTCGTCCAATCAATTTCCTTATATTTATCTCCGTTTGCGCGCCAAACTTCTATCTTTTCTTGCAATGTGCCGCTGACATTTCCAATGGTAAAGAGATTTGAGATCTCAGACGTGCTGTCGGTCAAGTAAGCGAGGGTCGCCCCGATGGAGACCGCTCCGACGAGGGCCACGCAGAGGACGAGGGACAGGATTTTCTTCTTCGACATGATAATTCCTCCTAAACTAAAAAGCAATTCGTTTTTGTTCGCGGCGGCCGGCCGCGCAAGTTGTTCCGCCTCACTCCGGCGGTTCCGGAGGGGCGGCTTGTTCGGCCTCGCTTTTTTCCGGTTTGAAAATCTCCGGCAGAAAAGCGGTGAGCACGAGCAGGATCAGGATTCCGGCACCCAGCAGGATGCCCTGTCTGCCTTGAATGATAGTTACCAAAAAGCCGAGATACGGCAGATCCCAAACGACGCGCCCGACCAACCGGTCATAGGCGATGGCGCCGTCCGCGTCCTCATTGGCGTCGCCCTTCGTGACGAAGGCCCGCTCCCCGGGGCGAATTTCCACGACGCGGTGTGTCGCCCGGACGTCGCTCTCCGCCAGCGTGAAGGTGATGACGTCGCCCACCCGGATTTCCTCCGGCGGGGTTTCCCGCACATACACCAAACCGCCGACGCGCAGAGCCGGTTCCATGCTCCCCGAAAGCACCACGAGGGTTTCCAGGCCCAGAAGGCGCGGCCCCAGGAGCAGCGCGGCCAGGGCGAGCAGGACGATAAGCAGCAAATGGGATATCCATTTGCAGATTTTAGTTATCGCGCGCATCACTCCTTTCGCTTTACATTCCCGGTAAATTTATTGGCGCCGGGCCGGCCTTGCGGCTTCCCCGGTTATGCCCTGTCAACTCCGGCGCTGCGCGCCGCCCCAGCCCCCTTCGGCAACCCCCGTCATCGCCTTCGGCGATGCCCCCTTCGGAGAAGGGGGCTTATGGTTGCGACGGCCACGGGTTTCCATTATAATAATTCACTATATCATCCGGCCACTCGGCTCTTTCCGGCCCGATGCCGGTTTGCACCCCTTCGGCGATTATTTGCAATTCAAGCAAATTATACAAATCATACCCGGCTTGCATGCTGCGCACATAAATCTTACTCAGGGGGGCGGTGATAGTGGCACCTGGCATAACTTTGTTTTTGTAATAAAACCAATTGTCAGTAGTATCGTAATACCAATTATTTGTATCGAAATCGCCCCAGATTAAACGGCAATATTCGCTATTTAATGTCCATTGTGTTTCAATGAGGGTGGCAACCATGCTAGTCGGCAATATGTCTCCGGCATTAATAAACTCAGGAAACAACTGCACCCGCAGATAACCCTCAATCGCTGTGTCATTATCCACGTTTGTAATTGTCACCGTCTGATTCCAACTGGTCATTCTTATCGGTAATAATGGATTACTGTCTTGAAAATCCCGCTTGTCCCCCAGAACAACTTCCAAGTCAATTGTCGCCGGCCTGAACGTGTTGACGATCGGATCCGTTTGTGCGGTCAGGTAGGCCAGCGTCCGCGGCAGCAGGGGGGAAAGGGCAAAGGCGGTGATAAGAAGCGCCGGTATGAACAAGGCCAATACATGTTTTCTTTTCATGGCAGCACCTTCTCCTCCGTTCCGCTCGCGAAATGCACCCGCACATGAGCATACCCTCGGACATAGCCCTGCCCGCTCTCCGGCGGTGCTGTCAGCGTGAGCGCTTTGGCCGCGGAGGCCTCAGGCGCGGCCGCGGAGCGCAAAGCCACGAGCTGCTGCGGCGGCAACGGCGGAATATCCTCCCAACCGAAAGTGACGCTTTGCTCCCCGCCGCCGGCGGTATTTTTCACCGTATAAGTCCCGTAGCCCAGGCCGGTTATCGCCCGGCTTTCACCCGGCAGCAGGGTAGCGAACATAACTTCGCTCCCGCCCGCGTAAGAGCGCTCTATCCTGGCAACGCTCACGCGCCCGTTCGCGGCGGCATTGTGCAGGATCAGCGTCCCGCTGTATACCTGCGCCGTCAGGGTTATCCCTTCCGGCGGCGTCAGGTCAAAGGCTTTCTCTCCCACTGTATAAAGCGCCGTCAGGTTCAGCACGGCGTCCTCCTCCGGCGTCCATTCCGCGAAATCGCTTGCTTCATAGATCAGGGCGGCGGCATATCCCGCCAGGCGGCTGCGCAAATTCGGCAGGGCGTTGGCCCAGGCGTCATCCCAGGCGGCCTTGTCGCCGTATTCTTCCCGGTAAGCCGGGGCGGCCGCGTCCACGGCGATCAGAGATCCGACGCCTGCGGCGGCATCTGCCCCGGCACGGCTCAGATAATCGCCCGCGGAATAACCGCGGAACAGGCGGAGGGCTTGCGGCTCGAAAGTCAGATTCGCCGCCCGGAAGATTATTTCCGCCGCCGCGCCCGTTTCCACGCCGCCCAAGGACGGCACGGCCAGCAGAACGGCTGTGTGGCCCGCGCCCAGGCGCACGGCGTTCAAATTCGCCACCGCGCCATTTTCGTCTGTATAGGCGTATTCAACCGCGTCCAGCGCCGCGCGCAAACGGGGGATGAATTCGGGCGGAACGCCAGCCGGAATGTCCGCACTGACGGCCGGTCCGCTATAGCCGGCTTCCACGATGTTTTCTCCCGGCAGGAGGAAATAGGAGCGCGGAGCAAAGACCGGCTCTACGGCGTGAACGGTGAATACCCGCGCGGGAGCGCTGTATTCCGTTTCGCCGTCATATATGAGCATTTCGAGTTCGTAAGCGTAATCGCCCGCGGCCGGAGGCGGAGCGGGAATTGTGTCCGTCCAGCGGTAAGCCACTTCGTAATAGCCTGCGCGCAACGCGGACGGTTCGGCGTCCGCAAACATGTAATCGCCCAAGGCCTTAAGGCTGTCAAAGCCGGCCAGCGGGTTTT
>JAISQG010000256.1 GCA_031274335.1 Gracilibacteraceae bacterium | reverse complement strand
CAATAGCGCCCGATAAAAATCACCCGCCTGTCGAAATAACAGGCTATTGTTCAGACCCCGTCATTGAGAGCCGTCGCAGGCCAAACGGGCGAGGCAAGCCTCGCCCGTTTGGCGTCCCGTTTGATTTTATTGATTGATATTGATATACAAGCCGGCTGTCAGCCGCGTCACGCTTTCAGTATCGCCAGCGCTTCATCGCGGTAACAGTCCATCAGATAGGGAATGCCCGTTACCTTGGCACATTCTTCTGTCAGAGACATCAGTTCCCGGCGCGTCAGAGCCGCGAGGCTGAATTTACGCGCGCCGGCCATCAATTGCTGCAGCCCGACTTTAATCTTGTCGGCGTAGCTGTAAATGCCGATGGCGCCGAGAGGGATGTTCTTGATTTCCTGCGCGCCGACGAGGTCCTTGACCTTTTCGTAATTGACAAAAATTTCCTCCGGCGTCTGCCCGAACTCGGAAACCGTTTTGGGCAGATCGCCCGCCTTGATCCACTGGTCGATGTTTTTGCCGACCATGCCCGGAATCATGAGAGCCCGGCCCATGCAGACAGCCTTGACGTAGGGAGCGCCAAGGGCCAGGGCCTTGAATACCCCGTCCTCGGAACTGAAGCCGCCGGCAAAGGCCAGGTCCGGCACGCGCTCGCCCCGCTCCGTCAGAACGGAAGCGTACTCATACGCCGCGCTGTGCAGATAAATCGACGGCACGCCCCATTCCTCCATCATGCGCCAGGGACTCATGCCCGTGCCGCCCGGAGCGCCGTCGATGGTCAGAAGGTCGATTTTCGCCTTCGAGCAGAATTTGATGGCCATCGCCAGCTCGCGCAGGCTGTAGGCGCCGGTTTTCAGCGTGACGCGCCGGAAACCCAGGGCGCGCAAGCGCTCCACTTCGCGCATGAAACTCTCTTCCGTCACAAAACCCAGCCGGCTGTGCCGCTCAAACTCCTTGATGGCCCCGGCCCGGAATGAAGCCTGGATAACCGGATCCGAAGGGTCGGGCGTGATGATATAGCCGCGGCGCTGCAGCTCCAGCGCGCGCTCCAGCGAGGAGACCTTGATTTCGCCGCCGATACATTTGGCGCCCTGGCCCCATTTGAGCTCGATCGTCTCAATCCCGTGCTTGTTGATGATGTATTCCGCGACGCCGAGATTCGTATCCTCCACGTTCATCTGGATGAGGATTTCTCCGTTGCCGGCATGATAGCGCCGGTACGCTTCGATGCGGCGATCCATGTCCGGGGCTTTGGCGACTTTTTTGTCGCTGCCGAGCTCCAGGGCCGGGTCAATGCCGCAGACGTTTTCGCCGCAAACGATGGTGACGCCGGAAATGGCCGCGCCGACCGCGAAATGTTCCCAGTTTTTACGGGCGATGTCCGTGGAGCCGAGCGCACCCGTGAAAACCGGCAAGGTCATTTTGACCTTTTTGTCCCAGCCATAGGCGGTCTCCGTCGAAACAAGCGGGAACCGGGCGGTGTCCGGCCCCGCTGCCACCCCTTCCGGCAGGCCGGCCGCTCCGAGGGCGTAGCCTTGGATGTTCAGGTGGGAGTAATCAACGGGGTAATCCTTGTCCCCGCCGGCCGTCACATCGCCGAACGGCCCCGGGTAAATGAGTTCGCGGCCGCGAAAAGTCGCCTTGAAAATTTCGCAGTTGCCGCGGCAGCCGTCGAGACAGCGGGAACAAAGCCCGCTGCACGGAACGACGCTTTGGGAGCGGTTTTTGGTTCTGGTGGCATCGTTGCTGTTCGGAGTCTGGAGATTCATTTGGGTCACCACTTTCCTTCTTTTTTGCTGAAGCGGCCTTGCCGCCGCGCGCCCCTTAAGCTGAGGGCGCGCAATTCATATTTTACCCGCAAAAAAGAAAAAAGACAAGCCGCCCTGTCTGTAAGGATGTAGACATCAGACGTTAAAGCGAAAATGCGCGATGTCGCCGTCCCGCATGACATATTCCTTGCCTTCCAGACGCGCCAGCCCTTTGTCCCGCGCACCGGCCAGGCCGCCCTGCTCCGTGAAATGCTCATAACTCACCACTTCCGCCCGGATAAAGCCGCGCTCGAAATCAGAATGGATAACCCCCGCCGCCTGGGGGGCTTTCATCCCGGCGCGAATCGTCCAGGCCTTCACTTCCAGCGGCCCGGCCGTAAAAAAGGTTATGAGGCCCAGCAGACGGTAAGCGCTTTGAATCAGGCGGTCAAGTCCGGAGGCTTCCAAGCCCAGATCCGCGAGAAACATCTGTTTGTCCTCGTCGCTCAATTCGGCTATTTCCGCTTCGGCGGAGGCGCAAACCGTCACGATTTCCGCGCCCCGCGCCAGCGCTTCCGCCCGCACCGCCGCCACGAGGGGATTGTCCGCCGTAAGCTCCCGCTCCGCCGCGTTGGCCGCGAAAATGACCTTTTTCAGCGTCAGCAGCGGCAGGCTTTTGAGGATTTCTTTTTCTGCCGCGCTGTATTCCAGCGCCGCGGCAGGCCGCCCCTCATCAAAGGCTGCTTCAATCCGCGCGATGAGCGCCGCTTCCTCCCCGGCGGCGGCGGGGCTTGATTTCTTCAGGGCGGGGAGACGCTGTTTGCGTTTTTCCAGCGTCTCCATATCGGCGAGAATCAATTCCAGGCTGACGACGTCCATATCGCGCCGCGGGCCGGCGCCGCCCGCCACATGCACTATATCGCCGCCGGCAAAACAGCGCACCACATGGATAATGGCGTCCACTTCCCTGATATGAGCCAGAAACTTGTTGCCCAGGCCTTCGCCCCGGCTGGCCCCGGCCACCAGCCCGGCAATGTCCACAAATTCCACCGTCGCCGGCACAATGCGCTCCGGCCGCGCTATATCCGCCAAAACGCGCAAACGCGGGTCGGGCACCCGCGCCACGCCGACATTGGGTTCAATCGTGCAAAATGGGTAATTGGCCGCTTCCGCGCCCGCCTGCGTCAGCGCGTTAAACAGCGTGGACTTGCCGACATTGGGCAAGCCGATTATTCCTACGCGCAAAGCCATGTGCATATCCTCCGCATCGTTTTTCAGACGTCCGTGTCGTCCTGTCCGGGACTCAGGTCAATCCTGGGCAATTCGCCCGTCGACGTCAGGTTAAAATACCGCAAAAATTCCGGCGTCGTGACGTAGAGGAACGCCCGCCCCGCGCCCTCCCGCCGCCCGGCCTCCTGCGCCAGCCCTTTTTCCAGCAAAGTGCGCAGCGCCGTATCGGATTGCACGCCGCGAATCAGGTCGATTTCCCCTTTTGTCACAGGCTGGCGGTAAGCGATAACAGCCAGGACCTCCAGGGCCGCGTGTGACAGGGCTTGGGCCGGCTGGCGGTAGAGAGCCTGAATATAGGAGGCGGTCTCGCCCTTTGTCCCCAGGCGCACCCCCGTTTCATAGCGGATGAGCGTCAGCCCGCAGTCCTCCCGCTCGTAGCGCCCGGCCAGGATAATGAGAAAATCCTCCACGTCCCGGACGTTCACCTCCAGCAGTTCCGCCAGTTTCGCGGACGGCAGCGGCTCCCGCGCCATGAATAAGAGCGCCTCCAGTGCCGCGATTTCTTTTTCCCGGAACAAAACCGCCACTTCACCCATTACAGCGCGCTTTCCGAATCGGCAAAGTCGCGGGCCTTGTCCGCCGGCGCGATAAAAATTTCTTCCGCCCCTTCGCCCTGAAAGGCGCGCAACCGCCCGCCGCGCAGCAATTCCAGCACGGCGATGAAGGCGATGATGAGCTCCAGGCGCGAGCGGCGGGAGACGAGGCGGGAAAAGAGCAGCCCTTCCGGGTGCAGCAGCACGCGGCGCATGATGCCGCGCACCATCATGTCTATCTGAATTTCCTCCGCGTCCAGCGTGTCAGTCCGTTCTTCGTCTTCCGCCCGGGCCAGCACGCCGGCAAAAATCCGGCCCAGCGCCGCCAGCGTCACTCCTTCCAGCGGGTCAGGCCGCGGCAGGGCCGTCAGCAATTCATTGACGTCAATGTCGCGAAAAAAAGGCGTGCCGCCCTCCCGGTCCCGGGCACGCAAAAAATCCGCCGCGTCCTTATAGGCGCGGTAAACAATGACGCGATCCACGAGATCCTGTTTCAATATTTCTTCTTCCGCCAGTTCTTCCGCCGATTTTTGCGGCCGGGGCAGGAGCTCGCGCGATTTCAGAAAGAGCAGCTGAGCCGCGAGGACAAGGAATTCCGATGTTATCTCCAGGTCCAGCTTTTCCATTTGCGCGAGGGATTCGACGAATCTGTCCGCAATCAGGGCGATGGGGATATCGTATATATCAACCTTATGCTGGCGAATCAGGCTGACCAGCAGATCCATCGGTCCCCGGAACGCTTCCACCGCCACATATATTTTTCCGCTGCCTTCATCCGCGTAATCCACCGGAACCTCCGCCGCCATCAAGAGTAGAGTTAGGGCCTGTCAAGTATTATAGCATGACACAAAAATTTTAACAACATCCGGACATGTATATTGTCGTTGAGTACGGCATATGGTATATTGACAGGGAAAGAGAGGATAAAATGAAAATGAAGATGAAAACTCAGCCCGAGGCCGATTTGCCCAATCTGGTGAGCGCGATGGCCAAAAGTTACCAGGAACACGGCGACATCATCAAGATTGAGGCCGCGAGCCAGATAAACAAGGACACGATCATCGAAATGATCAACACGTTTCAAGTATTGATGTTTCCCGGATTTTTCGGCAAAAAACGTGTGAAGAGCGACGCGGTGGAGTATTACATCGGCGAGTTGCTGGAAGATATTTCCTACAACATGCAAAAACAGATTGTGCGCGCCCGGAAAAACGGCGGCACGGCGGAAACGCCGCAGATTGATGCGGCGGCGGCCACGAGCGAGTTTCTTCGCCGGCTGCCCGCTATCCGCGCTTTGCTGGCGACGGATGTCGACGCTTCTTTTGACGGCGACCCGGCCGCTTCCAGCAAAGAGGAAATCATTCTTTCCTACCCCAGCATTTACA
>JAISQG010000254.1 GCA_031274335.1 Gracilibacteraceae bacterium | reverse complement strand
CTTGACCCGAAAGCCGCCCGCGCCGTCAAAGAGATTATGCGCGCAAAATGCGACAAGGGCAGCGCGGTGTTCTTTTCCACTCACGTTCTTGAGGTTGCGGAAAAATTATGCGATAAGGTCGCCATCATCAAGGGCGGCAAACTCGTGGCGCATGGCGATATGGATAAGGTGCGCGGCGATTCCTCTCTTGAAGCGGTGTTCTTTGAACTTGAGGGCGGAAAATGATTAAACGCTTATATGTGCTAAACTTAAAGGCCTTAGGGGCGAACTTTGTCAGGCCGGGCAAAAAGAAAATCGGCGCCGGAAAAATACTGCTTGTCGTGTTAGTCGCGGCCTATGTGGTCACTGTGCTCGCCGGTATGTTTACGGCAATGTTCCGCTCTATGCTCGCGCCGTTCTTTTCTGCGGGAATCGGCTGGCTCTATTTCGCCGTTTTGGCCCTTCTGGCGGTTGGCCTGTGCGTATTCAGCACAATTTTCACAGCGTCGGCACAGCTTTTCGGAGCGAAAGACAACGAATTGCTCCTGTCTATGCCGATAAAGCCGTCGGCGATTTTGATCAGCCGTCTGCTTGTAATTCTCACGTTTGAATATGCGTTTACGCTTATCATTGCCGCGCCGGCGTTTGTGCTGTGGCTGGCGGGAGGATACGCTTCCGCCGCCGGCATATGGTTTTTCGTTATAGGCATTGTTCTCCTGCCGCTGATGGCGGTTGCGGCGGCCTTGCTGCTCGCTTGGCTGCTGGGCGCCCTCCTGTCACGGTTGCGGCATAAAAACATCATAATCCTTGCGCTTTCTGTGGGCTTTTTATTGGGGTATATTTATCTATCTTCCAATATTCAAGAGTATTTGGGCGAATTGGTAAATAAAGGCACGGAGCTCGCGGAAGCGTTCCGGCGAGCCATGCCGCCGTTTTATGCTTTCGGCAAAAGCGTAGCGGAAGGAAATATTGAGAATACTCTGCAATTTATGCTGTGGTCGGTTTTGCCGTTTGCGGCGATTATCGCGCTGCTTGCGGCCAATTACCGGAAAATGCTGATCGCCAATCGTGGCGGCGTAAAAGCCGTATATAAAGAGCGCCCGGCAAAAGCGGGCAACGCGCTCTCCGCCCTCGTGCGAAAAGAATGGGCGCATTATTGGAGCAAACCCTTTGTCGTGCTGAATTCGTCAATCGGTTCGGTTTTTATGCTTGTCCTGTCGGTAATGGTTATTGTTAAACAGGCAGAGGTGTTATTGTATGTCCGCGAATTATCCTTCGCGTTTGGCGGTCTGCCGCCTGCGGCCTTGACGGCGGTTTTGCTGGTGATGCTGACTACCGCAAACAACATCAGCGCGTCGCTCATATCGCTGGAGGGCAAGAATTTATGGATAGCGAAAAGCATTCCCGTGCCGCCGAGGGTAATCCTGCTGTCGAAGGTGGGCACCCATCTGCTTATCTCCGGCCTGCCCTGCCTGCTCGCTTCGGTTTGCGCCGCGACGGTTTTGGCCGAAAGCGCGGCGGACGTGCTGAGCATGGTCTTGCTCCCGCAGACCGCCGGCGCGCTGATTGCAGCGGGCGGGTTGGCGATAAACCTGCATTTTCCCAAACTGGAGTGGACGAATGAGATACAAGCCGTCAAACAAAGCTTGTCCGCGATGATTGCTGTGTTTGGAGCGATGGGTGCGATGGCAGGGATAGGGCTGGCCTACGTGTTTTTGCTCCGCCACCTCCTTCCGTTAATGCCGTTTCTGTGGCTTTGCGCGGCGGTGTTTGCCGTCTTGTCAGCCTTAATCGGCGCATGGCTGGCGAAGTCCGGAGTAAAAAGGTTTGCCGAGCTGTAGACATGCACAGAGATTGCGCCGCGGTGGCCGCAATGTTGGAGAGAATCCGGGTTCTCGGTAGGGTTTTAGATGTGACCAGGAGTAAGGAGGGGCTAAAATGAAGAAAATTACAGCGTTTTTGTTATCCATGATTCTGCTACTCGCTTTTACGTCATGCGGCGGGCCCGACACGGATACGGATGAGCCATCGCCCAACCCGCCGGATGATGCGCGCATAGGCGAATTGTACAGCCTTGCCGATGCGCTCACGGATTATATGAACGCCGGCGATGAAAGCTCCGCGATGGCCATGATGGATACAACCATGCAAGCATCCATGAAAGGTAATGTCGCCACAATATGGGACAGCATAGCAAGCCCGCACGGTTCGTTCATCGAAACGGCCGATTACACGTGTTTTCAAGCGGACGGTTACGACATTATCGAGTCGACGCTCATATTTGAAAATGGCACATACATCCAGCGCACGGTTTTTGACGCCGAAAATCTTGTGGCGGGCCTGTTTTTCAGAGCGGGCGCGGTTGAAGCCGCAGCAGTTGAAGCTCCGGACGGAGTAACCGAGGAACAGGTGACTGTGGACGCGGGGAGCGGCTATCCGCTTGACGGCTTGCTTGCCTTGCCGGACAATAGCGCGAAAGTGGCGCTTGTGCTCGTTCACGGTTCGGGACCGTCGGACAAAGACGAGACGATAGGAGCAAATAAGCCGTTCCGGGATATTGCCCATGCTCTCGCGGAGAAAGGCGTCGCCGTTTTGCGCTATGACAAACGCACGTTTGCTTACGGGACAAAATTAGCCGCGGACGCGGACACATTGGCAAAATTGACTATTTACGAAGAAACCATCTATGATGCGGTTGCCGCCGTCAAACTGCTGAAAGGGCGTTTTGAGAAGGTCTATGTGCTGGGGCATAGCATGAGCGGCGGATTATTAGCCGCGATTAACGCAAGCGGCGCGGATTGCGATGGTTACATCGTCATGGAGGGGACGCCGCGCAAGCTCTATGAACTGGTCGCGGAGCAAAACTTGCTTTATGCGGAGGAACTCGAAAAAAGCGGCAGCATTGATGATGCCAAACAAATACGCGATCTCGTGGAGTCAGAGCTGGCAAAATCCGCACAAATAGCAGAATTTTCAGATGACGAGGCGCTGAACGCCGCTAACGCTGTTTTCGGTATGAGCGCGTGGTATTTGCGTTCCTTTGAGGGAATCAACGCGCTCGACCTGCATTTGAAGGACGAGAAGCCCATTCTGGTATTGCAGGGAGGCCGGGACAGGCAGGTTACCGAAAAGGATTTTGACCTATGGAAATCCGGACTGGCTGCGCACTCCAGCGCCACATTCAAACTGTACCCGGAATTAAATCACCTCATGGGTGAATACGTAGGCGCCGAAGTGCCTTTCTCCGAGCTTGTAACACGCGAATACGCGCAGGCTACGCCTGTTTCATCTGAAGTGACAGATGATATATACGATTGGATATCAGTTATTGATTGACCCTGATGTCAGGCTATGCTCAGCACGGTGAAATCTTCTTCCTCCACCGCTTGACGCAGAACATCGTCCGCGACCTCGCGGCTGAGGGTTACGGCGGCCGTGCCGCCCGCGAGATCCACTTCGGCTTTTACGCCGTCAATGGCGTTCAGGGCGCGCTCCACGGCGGCCGCGCAATGGGAGCAGGACATGCCCTCGATGCGGATGGTTTTAGTCATAATCGGTCCCTCCCTAATTTATAATGAGTTGCGGAACTGTTTACTATTATTTTATATTCATTCTGGCCGATTGTCAAATTTTTCAATCCGCGCTTTCGCTTGCTCCGCCGGAAGCCCTAACCCCTACCCTACCCACTAACCCCTACCCCCCTACCCTACCCACTACCCACTACCCACTACCCACGACCCAAGCTGATTGACAAACACCGTTCGGAGCATTATAATAACCGTAATAGATAAACGCGCATCTGTTTGGGAGGAAATATATGGCGATCGTTGCAGTCAATATGGTTCCGCTGGGCAAAGGAACAAGTGTCAGCCGGTACGTGGCGGCCGCGGAAAAAGCCGTCGTGAATCGGCCCGGCATCAAACGCGAGCTCGGCCCGATGTTCACGACTTTGGAAGGAGATCTGGACGAGGTGCTGAGCGCTGTCCGCGATATGCAGGAAGCTGTTTTTGCCGCCGGGGTGGAGCGCCTGGTCACGACCATTAAAATCGATGACCGCCGCGACAAAAAAGGCACGATGGAAGCCAAACTGGCCTCTGTCAACAGCAAGCTCGAAGCATGAGCGCCCCCGTGAAGGATGCCGGCGGCGGTCAGGCCGGCCAGGATGATTCCCCGCGCGGTTCCGGAAAGGCCGTCTCCGTGAAAAAGTGGATTATTCCGGTTATCGCCCTTCTGCTTCTCTCTCTCTGCTTTCAGGTTTTCATCTGGCTCTCCGTCCGGGAATTGAGGGAAGCGGCGCCGGCGCCATCTAACCGCGACTTGCTCGAAAGCCTGCAGACGGAAATGGCGGAAATGAACCAGACCATTAACAGTATCGCGCGCGAACAGCGCTGGCTGCAGGAGTGCGTTTTCCTGCTCGACAAGGACAACTCGCGGCAGGAGAACATGGCGGTCAACGTGAATGTGACCCTCAGCCGCCTGGGCGAAAAGGAAACCATCTTCATTCTTTTCCGGCCCAAAGGAGATGCCGAGTGGGCCGAGGAAGAGCTGCGGCTTGTGCAGGGACTGGAATACTCCACCCGGATTCTCCTGTCGCCGTTTTATGAATACGAGTATATGGTGGCTTCGCGCGGCGGCATGGAAATTTCCAGCGATACGGCGCTTATCCCCTATAATGTTTACGGACTGCCGCGCTGGAGCACGGATTTGAAGGTCACATTCGCCAGCGGGTCCAATGCGGTGGATTTCACCATTTTTGTCCTGGTCAGCCAGAATGTGCCGCTGCCGGAAATGCGGCCGGTCAAAGTGGAATTGCGTGCGGAAAGCGCGGGCGCGGTCTCGGAATCAATCGGCTTTGCCGAGGATCACAACGCGGCCGGCACCTGGAGCACAGCCTGGTCCCTGCCGGATGCCGCCGTCGTGAACGATATTTCGGTTTTTATCGATGTCACATACGAAAATGGCTTGACGCGCAGCGAACCGTTTGAGATGCTGAAAGACCGCGTGCGCTATGAAATGAAGTGAGGCACTCATGCCCCGTGTCAGTGTGATCATGCCGGTGCGCGACGCCGCGCCTTTTCTCGGCCGGTCCGTGGGGAGCGTTCTGGCCCAGACGCTGGACGACTTGGAACTCATCCTCATTGACGACGGCTCGACCGACGATTCCCCCGCGCTTTGCGACGCCTGGGCCGCGCGGGACAGCCGGGTGCGCGTCCTGCACCAGGAAAATCGCGGCCCCGGCCCGGCCCGCAACGCCGGACTTGCCGCCGCCGCCGGGGAGTATATCGGTTTTGCCGACAGCGATGATTACGCGTTGCCGGAGCTTTATGCCACCCTCTACGCCGCCGCTGAGCGGGACGGGCTGGCCGCCGTCAAATGCGGCGCTTTCATCCTGCCGGCCGCTTCTTTTGCTCCGCCCGGCCCGGCGAGCGAAAACGAGGCGCTGCGCCGCTGGCCGGCGCTGCAAACCTCGCAGTACCGCTACGCGGAGCAGGATATAGCCGGCCCGGATATTTTGCGCTATTTGAGCAGCAATCTGCTGGACAATTCGCTTTGGACGCTGCTCCTGCGCGCGGATGTCTGCCGCGACCTCTCCTTTCCGGCACGCCCGCGCATGGAGGACAGCTATTTTTATATGGATCTGGCTTCACGCCTTGACCGCCTGCGCCTCCTGAGCCCGCGGCTTTACCTCTACCTTACGCGTGCGGGCGGCATCTCTCAAAGCGCGGGAGCCGCGTTGCTCCTGGAACGCGCCGCCCATGAGGCGGCTCTTTTCGCGCGGGCGGCGGACTTCGGCCAACAGGCGGCCATGACGGACGCCTTTAACCGCCTGGCGCGCACGCTGACGCAATACGGCGAAAGAGGCGGGCCGGCCACGGAAGCGGATCTGCGGCAATATCTGGATTTAATTTCCTTTTTTCAGAAAAATGCTTCGTTTTTCCGCCCCGGCCATCCCGCCCACAGCGCCGCGGATCCTTTTGACGTGAAGTTTTTCCTGCAAAGGCAGGCGGACGGAACGCAGGCCGTGTTGGATTTTTCCACAGCGGAAAGGGTTAGGGGTTAGGGGTTAGGGGTTAGGGGTTAGGGGTTGGGTTAGAATCTCCTTCTGGTTTTTGTACATAATTTTCTCCTGTTTCAATTCAATAATTCTTTATTGTTTTTATTTTGTCAGATGTTTTTTCGCAAACAGCTTGACTTCCCGGAATGGCGTGTTATAATCAATATGACCAACATAGAATTTTAGTCATATTGTTTGGAGGTTAGGCCATGCCAAAATTCAGCGACGGCGAGAAGGCGATGATAAAAGACAGGCTCCACGCCGAGGGGGAGCGCTTGTTTATCGCTCACGGGATAAAAAAGGTCACGGTGGACGATTTAGTAGGGGCTGCGGGTATCGCAAAAGGTTCGTTTTACGCCTTTTATCAGAACAAAGAGCATTTGTATATGGACATTACGGGCAGACTTCAAGCGGAAATGTGGCGGGATATGGAGGCATATTTAGATGAAAACCGCGCGTTGCCCGCTGTCGAGTTTGTAAAGCGGTGCTTCCTCTGGCTGTTTGATCGAATGCAGCGGTATCCAATGCTCAGGCAAACCAACAGGGTTGAAATGGATTATCTCTATCGAAAACTGCCCCGTGAGATCATTGAAGCGCATATAAAGGACGACAAGCAAAATCTCGTTAAATTGCAGGAATATGGCGTTCGCTTCAAATGTGACCTTGAACTGGCCGCAAAGGCATTGCAGGCGGCGGCAATTGCCGTCATCACTCTTGAGCGGGAAGACGACGCGGACGGCCGTGCTGTTACGGACATCATCCTTGACGGCGTTATTCGGGGGATTGTGAGGGATGAAAATGATTAGCGTCACAGACGTTTGCCTGAAATATCCGAACGCGAAAACCGACACGATACAAGGAGTGAGTTTTGACGTGAAGCAGGGCGAGATATTCGGCTTCCTCGGTCCGTCCGGCGCGGGGAAAAGCACTCTGCAAAAGATATTGACAGGCGTTTTACGCGAGTACCGCGGGAGCGCCCGCGCTCTCGATATTGAGGTTAGAAACAGGAAAAACGACTATTACGAGAAGATAGGAGTTGATTTTGAGTTTCCCAACTTTTACGGGAAGTTCACCGCACTGCAAAATTTGAAATACTTCTCCTCGCTATACGCAGCGGGAACCTCCGACCCCGCGCCTTTGCTTGAAAGAGTGGGTTTGCGGGATGACGCGAACAAGAGAGTGTCAAATTATTCCAAGGGAATGAAAATGCGTCTGGGTTTTGTGCGCTGCCTGCTGCACAACCCGGAATTGCTGTTTTTGGACGAACCGACGAGCGGGCTTGACCCCGCAAACGCGCGGATTATCAAGGATATGGTTTTGGAGCAAAAAACGGCGGGCAAAACGATTATTCTGACTACGCACAATATGCACGACGCGGAGGAGCTTTGCGACAGGGTGGCGTTCATTGTTGACGGAAAAATCAAGACGATTGACACGCCGCGCGCCTTGCGCGAAAGCGGCACGGACACGCGGGTTGAGTACAGCTTTACCGAAAAAGGGGAAGAATCGCGGCATGCCTGCCTGTTAGCAGAATTGGGCGCGGAAACCGCGTTTCGGGCCGCGCTGGACATGGGAACGCTTAAAAGCGTACACTCCCAAGAAAAGACGCTTGAGGACGTGTTTATCACGCTGACGGGGAGGAGTTTGTCGTGAGATTTCTTTCCGCTCTGAAAAACGATATTCGCTACCAGTTCAGGTATGGGTTCTACTTTCTGTATATGTTCATAAGCGTAATTTACGCGATTGTGCTGACCGTTTGCCCTGCCGAATACAAGCAAGCCGCCTCGTCTGTCGTCGTGCTGACCGACCCCGCGACGCTTGGCATGTTCTTCATCGGCGGGATATGGCTATTAGAAAAAGGCGAGGGCTTGCACGAATTTTGGCGGATTTCCCCGCTTCGCCCGCTTGAATACATTGTGTCAAAGACCATGTCGCTGGTGTTTATATCGGTCTTGTCGGCTGATATGATTGTTTTGGCGGTATTTCGCGGGACGGCTGATTATTTGCAGTTGACGATAGGTGTGTGCGCCGGTTCGATGATTTTCACCGCCATAGGCTTGATTGTCGCGTCCTATGCTCTAAGCGTCAACCACTATATGCTGATTGCGACGCCTCCCGCCGTGCTGTTCACCGTTCCGCCGATTCTTGGCGCATTCGGAATAACGCACCCTGTTTTGGAACTGTTTCCGGGAACCGCGTTATGGCGGATTATCGGACATTCAATCGGCTATGCCCGCGATGGCGGGATACTGCCGTGGACTATACTGCTCATCTGGCTTGCGCTCACGCTTTTCGTGGCAAACGCGCGTATACCGGCAGCGATGAGGGGAGAAAAAGTGTGGCTCATACATTAAAATTGTTTCAAATCGGGCTTAGGCAAATGTCGAAAGACGGTATGTTGCTCTTGTTGATTTTCGCGCCGTTTTTGGCGGGTTTGGCGTTCAAATTTGCCCTGCCGTTCGCAAATGGCATATTGAGCGAACGCTTTTCGTTCTCGCTGTTACCTTGGTACGGACTCGTCGACGGGATGCTCATTTGCATAACGCCAATGCTCACCGCAATGATTTCCGCGTTTATGATGCTTGAAGAGCGCGACGAGGGAATAAGCGCGTTTTATCAGGTAACGCCTGCGGCGGGAGCTTCGTATCCGGCGGCGCGTGTCGGCGTTCCGATGATATGGGCGTTCGTCGCAACGCTTATCGCGGTTTTTTCGCTTAATATTTCAAGTCCGAACGCAACCGGAATATTGTTCGCTTCACTCGTCAGCGCCTTATCGGGCGCGTTTTTGGCGATGATGGTGGTTGCACTCGCCCAGAATCGTGTCGAAGGACTTGCGTTGTCCAAGTTGATGGGAATCAGTCTGTTAGGACTTGCCATGGTCTGGTTCGCGCCTGCGCCGTACAGCTATCTTGCGGCGTTTCTGCCTTCCTATTGGATTGGGGAAATTCTGCGAAGCGGCGCAAGTCTGTTTTCGCTTGTGGCCGGAGTCGTGATGTGCGGATTGTGGACGGCAATTTTTACAAGGCTGTTTTTACGGAAAATTGTGTAATTAAAGAGCATACTTGCGGAGGCAGTCCTTTTTAACAATCCGCTTAATTCTATGAGCGGGCGGCCAATGGCTGCACCGGCTACGCCAGCGTCGCTTGCCTCTGCGGAATAATTATGATATAATTCGTATAAAATATTATCGAAGGTGGTGCCGCATTGCTGATAAAACCCTCTACTTCGCTTAGAAACGAGTACGCGTCCA
>JAISQG010000226.1 GCA_031274335.1 Gracilibacteraceae bacterium | reverse complement strand
GCCGCTTTACGGCGGGACGGAGGAAGGCCTGGCGGAGGAAACGGGCCTGTATCTCAGCCAGGTGGCCGAGGCCACCGGAGGGCGCACGATGGTGCTTTTCACCTCTTACCGCTTTCTGCGCCTTGTCGCTCAAACCATGCGCTCCGCGCTGACCGGCGTGCGTGTGCTGGCGCAGGGGCAGGACGGGACGCGCGAGTCGTTGCTGGCCGATTTCCGGCGGCGGGAAAAAAGCGTGCTGCTCGGAACCGGCAGTTTTTGGGAAGGCATCGACCTCATCGGCGACAGCCTGACCTGCCTGGTCATGGTGAAGCTGCCGTTTCTCGTGCCGGATCAGCCGCTGGTGGAGGCGCGGGCGCAAAAACTGGAGGCGCGGGGGCGCAGCTCGTTCTATGACCTGATGCTGCCGGAAGCCGTCATTCGCTTCAAACAGGGCTTTGGCCGCCTGATTCGCTCCACGGAGGATCAGGGGATATTTCTCCTGCTCGACGACCGGGCGCACCGCAAAAGCTACGGTCGCGTTTTTCTCAAATCGCTGCCGATTTCTTCCTATAATAAAGGCGGACGGGCCGCCGTGCTGCGCGCGCTGGCCGAACGGCTGGAAAAAATCGGCGCGGCGGAAGCCTCGCTGAAATGAGCAATTAAGGTTAATATGAGCGGCGACGCAATTCTAGGAAATGGGCAGTTATGAAATGCTTGATATTGAAGGCAGCAGTTTATGATGGGAGGGAAAGAAATTGTCTGAATTTACATTGCCGTTAAACTGGCAAGATGATTATTGGGAAAAAATTGATTTTACAGATGTCGTTGAGGTTTACGGGAAGTTGCGCGAAGATTTCTTAGGTGGCGGTAAATCCTCTATGCAGCTGCCGGAACCTTCAAAAGCGATGGTTGCGCAGACCATCAAGGAGGCGCATGATAGAAGTATCGAAGTAAATTATCTGCTAAATACCACTTGCATTAGCAATTTGGAGTTCACGAAAAAGGGGTATAGGCAGGTTAGAAAAATGTTCGACTGGTTATCGGTTATTGGCGTGGATGCCGTAACTGTGGCTATGCCTTTTATTGCGGAGGTTTAAAAACGCCATTATCCTCATCTTAAAGTTAATGTTTCAACGCAGGCTGATGTGGATAGCTTAGAAAAGGCCAAATATTGGGAAGATTTAGGCGTTGATCTTGTCACGCTTTCGCATACAGGACTGAACAGGAACTTTCACGAAATTAAGAGAATAACTGATAATTGCAAATTTGATTCGCAGCTCATTGCCAACACTTTTTGCAAGAGAGGATGTCCAAGCCTAACTCTGCACGGAAATTTTAGTGCCCACGCGTCTCACTCTTGGGAAAAGACAAATCGTTACAATATGGACTATTATTTCACATCTTGTGTTGGCAAAGAATTTTGTAATCCTTTAAGATTGATAAAATCTAACTGGATACGCCCGGAAGATTTGGAAATTTATGAGCAAATTGGGATTAAGCGTTTCAAAATAACCGAGCGCGGCATAAAAAGTGAGTATGTTGCCAAAATCATTGATGCCTATAGAAGCGGCGTTTATGAGGGCAATCTATTAGACATTGTTCCAACATTGGCAAAGTTTGTTTTCACAGAAAAGCGTAATTTCAAAAAAACTATGAAAGAGTTAATGCGCATGCCGTTTGTGAACATCATGAAAGTCAAACAAATTGTTGGGCGATTTGAAGAATTGATCGAAGAAGAAAAGCGTTTGGCGAGCAAAAAATTTTACATTGATAATAAAAAGTTAGATGGTGCTGTTCAGTTTTTCATGGATAGAGGGTGTATGCAAGTTACTTGTGATGGTTGCGATTTTTGTGAAAAATTAGCAGAGAAAGCTGTAAAACAAGAAGGTGTTGACGAATATACGCAGTTTTACAGCGGAATTGCCAGTGATTTAGTGGATGGAGCTTATTTTTAGCCTGGAACGAGACCACATCTGCGCGACGATTTCCAGTCCTTGCGCTTTTCTGGGCATTTCCTAAAGCAGCAGCATGGCGTCGCCCAGGCTGTAAAAGCGGTAGCGCAGGCGCACGGCTTCCTCATAAGCCGCGAGCACATTTTCCCGTCCGGCGAAAGCGCTGACCAGCATCAGCAGCGTGGAACGCGGAAAATGAAAATTTGTGATAAGCGCGTCCACGACCCGGAACCGAAAGCCGGGATAAATAAAAATATCCGTCCGGCCCTCTCCGGCTTCCGCCATTCCTGTCCGCGCCGCCGCCGCCTCCAGCGTCCGCGCCACCGTCGTGCCCGCGGCCACGACGCGCCGCCCTTCCACTTTCGCCCGCCTGATGGCCGCCGCTGTTTCGGGCTCTACGCGGAAATACTCGCTGTGCATGACGTGGTCTTCCACGGTTTCCGCCTGAACAGGGCGAAAAGTGCCCAGCCCCACATGGAGCAAAATTTTCCGCGTTTCCACGCCGCCGCGGTGCAAAGCCTCCAGCAGCGCGGGCGTGAAATGCAATCCGGCTGTCGGCGCGGCCGCCGACCCGCTTTCCCGCGCGTACACCGTCTGGTAGCGCTCTTTGTCCGCGAGTTCTTCCCTGATATAAGGCGGCAGCGGCACGCGCCCTGCTTCCGCCAGCACTTCTTCCCAGGCGCCGTCCGCGACAAAAGACATCAGGCGGCGGCCGTCCTGCCCGTTTTCCGCGGCGCCGGTGACTGTTCCCCTCAGGCGCCCGTCGCCAAACACAGCGGTTTGCCCAGGTTTCAGCCGTTTAGCCGGCCGGAGCAATATTTCCCATAAATATCCATCTAGCGACTGCGCCTCCTCGACATGCGGCCTCAGGAGCAAAACCTCTATCCGCGCGCCCGTCCCCTCTTTGCGGCCCAGGAGGCGCGCCGGCATCACTTTTGTGTCGTTCAGGACGAGCAGATCTCCCGGACGCAAATACAGCGGCAAATCGCGGAAATGAGCGTGTTCCGCCCGCGTTTTCCCTTCGCGCTCCCGGATGAGAACCATGAGGCGGGAGGCGTCCCTCTCCGGCAAGGGCGTTTGGGCAATCAGTTCCGGCGGCAACGCATAGTCAAACAATTCCGTCTTCATCAAATAAGCCTCGTTCTTGCGGCGCTTCCTCGCGAGCCGGCATGACCCGGCCGAAATACCTGTACGCTTCCGCCGTTGCCACGCGGCCGCGCGGTGTCCGCATGATAAAGCCCTGCTGTAAAAGAAACGGCTCCACCACTTCCTCCAGTGTGCCGGCTTCCTCTCCCGCCACGGCCGCAAGAGTCTCCAAGCCCACCGGCCCGCCCTCGAATTTTTCGATGATGGCGCGCAAAACCTTTTGGTCGAGATAATCAAACCCGCGCCGGTCTACATCGAGCCGGTCCAGCGCCTCGGACGCCGTATCTCTGTCCACTTCGTCCCGTTGCCAGTCAAGTGCGTAATCGCGGATGCGTTTCAGCAACCGGTTCGCCACTCGCGGGGTTCCGCGCGCCCGACCGGCGATTTCCTGCGCGCCTTCCTCCGTCAGCTTCAATTGCAGGATGCGCGCCGTGCGCCGGATGATAAGCACGATTTCTTCCGGCGGGTAAAATTCCAACCGGCAATTTATGCCGAACCGGTCCCGCAGAGGCGAGGAGAGCATGCCAGCCCGCGTTGTCGCCCCGATCAGCGTGAACGGGGAAAGTGACAGGCGGATGGAGCGCGCGCTTGGCCCTTTGCCGATCATGATGTCCAGGCATCCGTCCTCCATGGCCGCGTAAAGCACTTCCTCCGCCGTCCGGCTCAGGCGGTGAATTTCATCGATAAAAAGCACATCCCTTTCTTCCAGCGAAGTGAGAAGCGCCGCCAAATCACCGGGGCGTTCAATGGCCGGCCCGGCCGTCGCCCGCATATTCACGCCGAGCTCGCTGGCTACGATGCCGGCCAGCGTAGTTTTTCCCAAACCCGGCGGCCCGAAAAGCAGCACATGGTCAAGCGCTTCTCCGCGGGAAAGCGCGGCCCGGATGAAAACGGACAGGCTTTCCTTTACCCGGCCCTGGCCGATATATTCCGCAAGGCGCGTCGGCCTCAGCATTTCCGCTGCCAGATCTTCCGGCTGTCTGAGAGATGTGATGAGCCTTTCCTGCATGGGCAGCCTCCTTGTGCCAGACAATTCCTAGGGACTTGTTACGAAATAAAGTGCAAAATCATTATACCAAACCAACAGAATTTAATCAATCAAGACGTGAACAGATGAAGACTTGGGTGAAGAAAGCGGCGTTTAAAATTGTTCGGGAAATACCTTGACAAGTGACCTGCCGTTCGCTATAATATCAGTAACCGATAGGTCACTGATATGGAGGTCTGATTTTGAACAATACTAAAGAAATGATTTTACAGATTGCGCTCAGGCTGTTCGCGCGGGACGGCTACGAGGCGACTTCCGTAAGCGCTATCACCGCAGAGCTTGGCATAACCAAAAGTGCGCTTTATAAACATTACAAAAGCAAACGCGAGATATTCGACAACATCGTCAAGCGAATGCGGGAGCGGGACGCGGAACATGCAAACGAGTTCGGTGTTCCCGAGGGCAGCTTTTCCAAGGGAAACGGCGGAGCACCGCGACACGACCCTGGATAAAATCAAGGCGTTCAGCATCGCGCAGTTCCGGTATTGGACAGAGGATGAATTCGCTTCGTCTTTCCGAAAAATGCTGACGCTGGAGCAGTACCGCAATAAGGAGATGGCGGACTTGCTGAACCAATACCTGACAGGCGGCGTTGTCAGCTATACGCAAGATTTGATAAGGGAAGTCGCGGAGCTTTCCCCCAGCGGCGGTAAAGACACGCACGTTCTCGCTCTGGAGTATTTTGCCCCCATCTATATGATGATGAATATTTTCGACAGCATGGAGGACAAGGCGGCAGCCATTAAAACAGTGGAGAAGCATATTGATTATTTTATAGCTTCAATTAAGGGAAGTGCAAAGTAATGAGCAATAACACAGCGGTAATATACGGCATAAAACACGGCGCGACAAAGTTTATGGATAAACCCGAATTGTTTGCCGAGAGAACAGACAAACACATCTCAAAGGCACTATTAGAGGCTCATAGAATCATCTTTTTTACAATTTTTGAGAGGATAGAAAGATGGTGTATACGAATTTGAAGAAGTACGGTCTTAGCGACCGTTTTGAACAAGAAGCGACGATGTATGGCGGTTTTGCTTTGGCGAGAATTACAGAGCAGCACCGCGATCTGTATAAAGCCGTTCGCGAGGACGGTTATGCAAAAGCAGTTGTTTCCGGCAAATTGCGCTATTCGTCCGGGAGCGCATTGGATTTCCCCGCTGTCGGCGACTGGGTAATGCTTGAAGATGACGGAACGGACGGGAACGCGGTTATCCATCACGTCTTGACCAGAAGCAGCGTGTTTGTGCGGCAAGCGGCAGGAACGGCGGGCGATGCGCAGGTTGTGGCAGCCAATATCGACGTCGTGTTCATCTGTATGTCATTGAACGCCGATTTCAATCTGCGCCGTTTGGAGCGATACCTGACCGTCGCGTGGGATAGCCGGGCAAAGCCGGCCATCGTCCTCACCAAGTCGGATTTATGCGAGGATTTGGCTGAAAGGCTTGTCGAAGTGGAGGGCGTAAGCATGGGCGTTCCGATTGTTGTATGCTCATCCGAAAACGGCGATGGCTTTGACGAGGTTAGCGCGCGGATTGGCACAGGGAAAACTGCGGCGTTCATCGGTTCGTCAGGCGTAGGCAAATCCACGATGATCAACCGGCTTCTCGGCGAAAATGCCCTTGCGACACAAGCCATCCGCGAAGGCGACGGCAAAGGGCGGCACACCACAACGCACCGGCAGCTTCTCCTGCTGCTGAACGGCGGCATCGTAATTGACACGCCGGGAATGCGTGAGTTGTCGCTCTATTCAGGCGATGTGTCAAGAACCTTCGAGGACATCGAAGATCTGGCGACACAGTGCAAGTTCAGCAACTGCACCCATTCTGACGAACCGGGTTGCGCCGTTAGAGCGGCAATTGCGGATGGTTCTTTGGCAGAGAAGCGATTCGGGAATTATCAGAAGCTCGGGCGCGAGATAAATTACGAGGGTCTAAATTCTCGGGAGCGCGAACAGGAAAAGATAAACCGAATGTTCGGTGGAAAGAAAGCGTTGAAAAATTTTCAAAAGAGCCTGAAAAAGAAATAAGCAATGGCATTGCAGAGGATATTAACGCCGAGAACCCGCCCAAAATCTCCGAGGGATTCGCGGGGATTACCCTTGCGTACAATGTGAAAACGGATGTGAGCGGTATAATAAAGTGATCCAATTTCGGCCATGAGGCCTATACCAGTTTCGGCCACGAATTGAGCCACCCTGTAAAAAACACTGTAAAGCCTGTATCATTGTGAAGTAAAGAGA
>JAISQG010000153.1 GCA_031274335.1 Gracilibacteraceae bacterium | reverse complement strand
CTCTATTCGCGTGTCCTGATCGCGCTGATAGCGGCTGCCGTATTTGTGGCGATTTTGCGCCTGTTTATCCAGCAGCAGGGTTTTGGCGACTGGGCGGTAAATTTTCTGGAATACGCTCTCCATTTAGATGAAGAAGATGCCATGAATATATACAGGCGCGGCATACGGGGCAATGCGGAAATTTTTATATTCATCGCGGTCGCCGTCTGCTTTTTCGGGCTGTTTCGCATTTTACTTTCTAATTTTATGAAATATTTTGACGAAGCGAACGCGGGCATCGATTCACTGATCCAGGGCAGAGGCCAGCCGATTGAGCTTTCCTCTGAAATGGCTTTTATGGAGCAAAAGCTGAACGCATTGCAACAAACACTGGAAAAGCGCGAGTTGGAGACAAACTTCGCCGTGCAGCGGAAAAACGACCTGGTAACGTACCTGGCGCATGACATCAAAACGCCGCTTACCTCAGTTATCGGCTATTTGAGCTTGCTGGACGAAGCCCCTGACATGCCGGCGGAGCAAAAGGCAAAATACGTTCATATCAGCTTGGAAAAAGCCTGCCGCCTGGAAAATCTCATTAACGAGTTTTTCGAAATCACGCGGTATAATTTACAGACGATCACATTGTTTTCAGAAAATATCGACATTGGACATATGCTTGCGCAGCTGGCGGACGAGGCTTATCCGCAGCTGGCTGCCCGGGGCAAAAAGGCGGCTGTGCGCGCCCCCGGGGATCTGGCCGTCCGCGGCGACTCTGACAAGCTGGGGCGAGCGTTCAACAATATACTGAAAAATGCGATTTGCTACGGTGAACCGGGCGGCGACATTGACATAACGGCAGAATTAAAGGATGACGCTGTCCAAATTGAATTCAGAAACGCGGGAGACATTCCTCAGGACAAACTCGTTTCCATATTTGAGAAATTTTACAGATTGGACGAGGCGCGTTCAAGCGACACGGGCGGGGCGGGACTGGGGCTGGCCATCGCCAGGGAAATAATAACGATGCACGGCGGGCAAATTGCCGCCCGTAGCGAAAACGGCTATACGGCATTTACCGTCCGGCTGCCCGCCGGCGGGGATGTTAAGGAAATGTAAACAATATCTATATTTTTCCTCAATAAATTAACAATCCAATATTAACAATCAGCTTGCATCTATGCGGTAATATAATCGCGAGAGCAAGCCGTTTTATAGTCGGCTGGGGAGTCTCGCTCGAGGAGGACTGGCTATGAAAAAAACAAGCCCAAAAACCGCAGCGTATATTTTATTGGCGTTATTTGCGCTATATCTTATCGTACTTGTCAAAATAACGATATTTCAAGGAGAGAGGGCCCGCGCCCTGAATTTAGTCCCCTTGGCTACGATTGCGGAATACTCCCTTTCCATATGGCGCGGGAATGTTATAATCGGAATTTCTAATCTGATGGGGAATTTAATTATATTTTTCCCGTTTGGATATATATGCGCTTCGCTGTTTCCGGCAATGCGCAAACTGGCAAGAATAATGGCAGCAGCTTTTGTTTTCAGCCTGGCGATAGAGATTTGCCAGTACATTTTTGCGTGTGGCAGCGCCGACATTGACGACGTCATTTTGAATTCCCTCGGCGGGCTGGCGGGCTTTGGGATTTATGCTCTGGGTCCGAAAAAATCAGCGCATAAAAAAGCAATTTTAATAAGCGCGTTAATGATAGTGCTTGTCTGCACGGGACTTTACGCCCGCAGCGACTATGGATTTATTTTGAACCATTCCGCGCCCGCGGAAATGCCCGGACAAAACACCGACCCGCCCGGACGGAGCGAAGCGGCAGAGAACAGCGTATTTTCCGGGGCGGGCATTGCCAGCACCCAGGCGTTCCTGATTCGGCTTGACCAAGACGGGAGCGAAATTATTTTAGACAAAGGAGGCAATGAGCGGATTTATCCGGCGTCCATGACAAAAATCATGACAGCCGTCGTCGCGCTGGAACATATTAAGAATTTAGACGTTAAAATAAGTTTGGATGAAAAACTGTTTGCCACCATTCGTGCCGCCGATTCCTCGGTAGCCGGATTTTTGCCGGGCGAAAAAGTCCGCGCCCTCGATTTGTTGTACGGATTAATGCTGCCGTCCGGCGCGGAATGCGCTATGGGCCTGGCGGAATATACGGCATGGTCGGAGAGCGCCTTTGTGGATTTGATGAATGAAAAGGCGGGCCGGCTAGGCATGAATGATACACATTTCACGAATGCGGTGGGGCTGCATGACCAAAACCACTATTCCACCGCAAAAGATATAGCAGCGCTTGTTGAGTATGCCATTAAAAACGATGTCTTTTACAGAATTTTCACCGCGGAAAAATATTCCGCCGGGCCGACAAACCTCCACGCAGACGGCATTATATTTTACAGCACCCTGTTTTCCAAAATGAAGCGCGCGACATTCGCGGGCGGAGTTATTCTCGGGGGGAAAACCGGTTACACAGGCGAGGCGGGACAATGCCTTGCCAGCCTGGCGGAAAAGAACGGCGAACGTTTTATTCTGGTTACCTGCGGCGCGCCGGGCGATAATCAGACGCAGATTCTGCACATTGAGGACGCAAGGAAAATTTTTGGCGCTATACGCTGACGATTTCACCCGCGCGCCACGCGCCGCGCAGAGATTTTTTCGGCGTTTTTAAGATTATTCTTGACAAGTCGCCCCCTTATGTGGTAGATTTATCTGTGCGGCCTGTTGAGGCTTGCCATTGGCGTGAAAAACGGGAGGTGTGGGACAGTGCGCGTGGCCATTACGCTCGCTTGCACAGAGTGCAAGAATAGAAATTACCAGACGATCAAGAACAAGAAGAACGATCCTGACAGGCTTGAATTCAAGAAGTTTTGCAGGACTTGCCGGACACATACGGTACACAAGGAGACGAAATAGTCCCTTTATCATGGCGGCGGAGCGAAAACAGGAACTCCGTCATTCTGGGCGAGGATGTGTGATAGAATGGCGAAAAATATGGCGGATATGACAAATGACACCGACGTCGCGGACAGTTCGGGCGGCAATACCGCTGAAAGAGCGGACAATAAGAAAATCGCCAAAAGCGAGGAAAAGCCGGTAAAACTGGCCAAGCAGGCCAAAAACAAAGCCGTGAAGGCTCCGCCCAAAAAGGGAATTGTGACGCGGATCAGGCAGTATTTCAAGGATGTGGCCGCCGAGCTTAAAAAAGTGCATTGGCCGGCGCGGAACGAGCTTCTTACCTATACGGGAGTCGTGCTGGCTTCGGTCGGCATACTGGCTGCGCTGACCTGGGTGGTGGACAGCGGTCTGTCGTTCGTGATGGTTGAGCTCCTTGGGAGATAGTGATGGAGAAAAACTGGTTCGTTATCCATACTTACTCCGGGTATGAGAACAAGGTCAAGGCCAATTTGGAAAAAAGAGTCGAATCCATGAACATGGAGGAGAAGATTTTTCGTGTTCTCGTGCCGATGGAAGATGAGATTGAAATCCGCGACGGCAAGAAAAAACTGACGAAACGCAAAATATTTCCCGGCTATGTGCTGGTGGAAATGAACATGACCGACGATTCTTGGTATGTGGTGCGCAACACGCCGGGCGTCACCGGCTTCGTCGGCAGCGGCAACAAACCCATTCCTCTTCTGATAGAGGAAGTGGAGGCGATTCTGCGGCAGATGGGCATTGAAAAACCCAAAGCCCGGATCGACGTCAAGATCGGCCAGGCCGTGCGGGTGGTGTCCGGCCCGTTCCGTGAATTCGTCGGCGTTGTACAGGATATTATTGACGAAAAACAGAAAATCAGAGTCGCCGTCTCGATGTTCGGACGTGAGACGCCGGTGGAACTGGAATTCGGGCAGGTGGAAAAACTTTCATGAAGCAGGGCGGTTGGCGCGTTTTTCGCGCCTGACGCGACGGGAGACGAAGGCGCTAAACCCTTTGACGCCCGCCTGACTTCTTCAAAATCCTGAGTTGACACTGAAAAATCCTGAGTTGGCACTGACCCGATAGCGTCAGGCGGGCGGCTTTAGCGCCTGGAGGCGACGATGCCCGGAAGCGCGAGAAACGCGCAACATTGCGGGAACGCCGCCCGCACGAGTAAAACATGGATCATGAAGCAGGCGGGCGGCTGGCGCGTTTTTCGCGCCTGACGCGACGGGAGACGAAGGCGCTAAACCCTTTGACGCCCGACTGACTTCTTCTAATACGAAGGGAGGTGAGACAATTGGCGAAAAAAGTAATCGGCATGGTTAAGCTGGCGATTCAGGCCGGCAAAGCGAACCCGGCCCCCCCAATAGGACCGGCGCTTGGCCAGCACAGCGTGAATATCATGGGTTTTTGCAAAGAATATAACGAACGCACGAAAGACCAGGTCGGGCTCGTCATTCCCGTGGTCATCACGATATACGAGGACCGTTCGTTTACATTTATTACCAAAACCCCCCCGGCCTCTGTTCTGCTGAAAAAAGCCGCCGGGGTTGAATCGGGATCCGCCACGCCGAACAAGCAAAAAGCCGGCGGGGTGAGCGCAGAAAAAGTGCGGGAGATCGCGGAGCTGAAAATGAAAGACCTGAACGCCGCGAGCGTTGACGCGGCTGTCCGCATGATTGAAGGCACGGCGCGCAGCATGGGGATAGAAATCACGGCCTGAGGACCAAATAAAGCAATAGTTTTCGCCGCGGCAATAGCGGACGGGGCCGCTTCACGGCCCGCGTGGGAGAACGGAAGTTCGCTGACCACAGGGAGGAAAAAAACATGCCAAAAAGAGGCAAAAAGTACCAGGAAACAGTGAAATCATATGACGCGCAGGCGCTGTATGAGCCAGCCGAGGCGCTGGCACTGGTGAAAAAAAACGCCAAAGCTAAATTTGACGAGACGGTGGAAGTGGCTTTCCGCCTGGGCATCGACACAAGACACGCCGACCAGCAGATTCGCGGCGCCGTGGTGCTGCCGAACGGAACGGGCAAGGCCCGGACGGTGCTCGTGTTCGCCAAAGGGGATAAGGCCAAGGAAGCTGAAGCCGCCGGCGCGGAATTTGTCGGCGCCGAGGAAATGGCCGAAAAAATCCAGGGCGGCTGGTTTGATTTTGACGTGGCCGTCGCGACGCCGGATATGATGGCCGTGGTCGGCAAGCTGGGCCGGCTGCTCGGCCCCAAGGGCCTGATGCCCAATCCCAAAACCGGAACAGTGACTTTTGACGTGGCGCGGGCTGTCGGAGAGGTCAAGGCCGGCAAGGTGGAGTACCGGGCGGATAAGGCCGGGATAATCCATGTGCCGCTGGGAAAAATTTCCTTTGAAGATGAAAAACTGGCCGAGAATTATCGCATGATCGCGGAAGTGGTCGTAAAAGCCAAGCCGCCCGCGGCCAAAGGCCAATATGTTCAGAGCGTGACGGTGAGCTCCACGATGAGCCCGGGCGTGAAAATCAATCCTTTGAAGGTACTCGGCTGAAACCGAATTGAATCAAGAAATAAACCGTACAGATGTGCGGTTTATAATACGAAGCCGCTGAAGACAGCAGGAGCGCGCCGCGCTTAATATCCTGCCGAGGCTGGGCTGTTTGGCAAAATGTTTGCCGGAAGCCTTTGCGTCTCAGCGAAGGCTTTTGTTATTGCCCTGAGAAAGGAGGTGTTTACATGCCTGATTTTACCGAAAAGCAGAAAACCGTCGAGGTGATCAAGGAGAAGCTCCGTAGCGCGCAGGGCGTGGTGCTGGCTGATTACCGCGGCCTGACGGTGGCGGAGGTGACGGATCTCCGCAATCAACTCCGCGCCGCCGGCATTGAGTACCGCGTTATGAAAAACACGATGATTCGCCGCGCGGCTAGGGAGATCGATCTGGAGGGACTGGATCCGTATCTGGAAGGCCCGACTGCGGTAGCTTTTGCAGCCGACCCCATTGCGCCGGCCAAAATCCTGGCGGAATACAGCCGCAAGTTCAAAGCGTTCGAGCTGAAG
>JAISQG010000118.1 GCA_031274335.1 Gracilibacteraceae bacterium | reverse complement strand
AACAATGGCGACAGAAACCAATGGCGTGATAGGCATGTGTTTTCCTCCTCAATAGAAAAAGTCAGGCGGGCGCGAAAAACGCCGAAGCCGCCCGCGCTGTTTGTGATCTCCGCGTCAGTCGGAGTCCATTTTGCGGACGATGACCCTGGTTCCTTCCACGGCGATCACCCTGATGTCCGAACCCCGCGCGATAAAATCCCCTTCCGAAACCACGTCCACGCGCTCGCCGTCTATATCAGCCGTGCCGGCCGGCCGGAGCAGGGTCAGGGCCGAGCCTGTCCTGTTCAGATAGCGGGCGTATTCCGGCTTGGGCGCCACGTAGCCGTCCCGGTTGTCCTGCTGCGCCCCCAGCGAAATCCGGCGCCACAATCGGCCGAGATTTCCTGTTTTCCAAGCTATCAACATGATGACCGCGATGAGCAGGAGCAGGATGCCCATATACAGAAGGCCTTGTGCGACGGTTTCCGCCATGATAAACACCCCCGCCAGCATGAGCACAACGCCGATAAGTCCGGCGAGGCCGCCCGGCAGGATGAATATTTCCAGCGCCACGAGTATGAGCCCCAGCACGATCAGCACCGGAACCGCCACCTCGGCAAACAGCATAGTATCACCTCCTCCTTCTTTATTCTACCACAGACAGGGAAAAAACGAAAGAACCTTAATCATGAGGAATAAAAAGTTCCCGGAAGGAGTTCAGGGCGTAATTGTCAGTCAGGCTGGCGATATAATCGGCGACGGCCTGGCGGAGGTCGCCTGCCGCCCATTCAAGATAATGCTCCGGCAGCTGCTCCGCGTGTTCCATATAATGCCCGAACAGCAGAGAGACGATGCGTTTGCCCTTGTTGCGCTCCAGGTGCAGCTGCCCGCCCATGTAAACGCGCCGAAACATAAAGGCGCGAAACTCCGCCATGAGCGAGGCCATGAGGGGAGACTGGCTGATACAATCTTTTCCGTCAGAATTTTCAATCATATCGGTGACCAAAGCGTTGATCATGCCGGAGGGGACGTCACCGATGCCGGAGCGGACGTCCGCAGGCAAATCCGCCGGGCTCAGAATCCCGGCGCGCAGGGCGTCGTCATAGTCATGGCAGAGGTAGGCGATGCGGTCGCCTGTTTTGACGACCTGACCTTCCAGCGTGGCCGGCTTTTGCGGCCCGGTGTGGCATAGAATACCGTCCAGCACCGCCCGGGTGAGGTTCAGGCCGCGCCCGTCCCCGGTCAGCACGGTGAAAACGCGCACGGATTGCTCGTTATGCTCAAAATGACCGAGCAATTCCTGCAGGGCTTCCTCGCCGACATGGCCGAAAGGAGTGTGCCCCACGTCATGGCCGAGCGCGACGGCTTCAATCAGGTCTTCGTTCAGGCCGAGGGCGCGGCCGATGGTGCGGCAGATTTGCGAAACCTCCAGGCTGTGCGTCAGGCGCGTCCGGTAATGATCCCCGGTCGGCGCGATATAGACCTGAGTTTTGCGGGTCAGGCGGCGAAAAGGCTTGCTGTGCAGGATGCGGTCACGATCCCGCTGGTATTCCGTGCGGATGGGGCATCTCTCCTCCGGCCTTTCCCGCTCCGCGTCCCGGCTTCGGGCGGCAAAAGGCGACAGGCGCTCCACCTCATTTTGTTCGGTGATTTCCCGGCTGGTCATTTTGTGGCTCCTGTTATTATTTATTAATTTGCATTTGAATTTTCGCGGCAGAGGCGTTATAATGAGTAAAATAAGTTGAGGGGGGAGTGCCATGCCCTTATGGGAACGCGGGGAAGCCGATCCGGATATCAGGTTCCGAAAGTACAAATGTCCGGAGTGCGGAAAGCACAGCCTGCATGTGAAGCATGGTTCTTTTGCCGAATGTGGCAACGGATGCTTTATCAGCGACGAAACCGTCATTGCCCGCGTCCTGGACGGCGGGGATTACGCAGGACGCTTCACGCGGGAAGAACTGGAGACGGATTTTATTTGACGGCGCTTTCATTGTATATGATTGGAGGCGCTTTGTAAATTGATATCGCACAATACTTTCGCCGGCAGGAACATGGCGACAAATCCCATATTTGGAGGGAAGATGTCTTTGACAATGCGCATACATTTTGTCGGCATAAAAGGCGCCGGCATGAGCGCGCTCGCTCAGATAACGCGGGAAATGGCGCGGGCGGACATCACGGGTTCGGACACGGAGCAGGTTTATTTCACCGATGAGCTGCTCGCGCGCGCCGGCATCAGCGTGCTACCCTTTGCCGCCGCCAATGTGGACGCGGTGGACATCGTCGTTCATTCCCCCGCTTACGGGGAAGAACATCCTGAGATCATGCGCGCGCGGTCGCTGGGACTGCCGGTGTATTCCTATCCGGAGTTTCTCGGGCGCATGATGGCGGCCAAACGCGGCGTCTGCATCGCGGGCACGCACGGCAAAACGACGACGACCGCTATGATCGGCAAAATAATGATCGACGCCGGGCTCGACCCCTGCCTGCTCATCGGCAGTGACGCGCCATGCCTGAACGGCAACGCCCGCGTCGGGGACGGAGAATATTTTGTCATAGAGGCGTGCGAGTACCGGCGGCATTTTCTCAATTACGCGCCGGTTTTTCTTGTCATCACGAACATCGAGCTCGACCATCCCGATTATTTTCGCAGCATAGAAGACGTGACCGACGCTTTCGCGGAATTCGCCGGCGCCCTGCCCGCGTCCGGGGGCCTTATCATCTGGGATGAGGAGCCCCGGCGCCATTCCATCCGCACGAAGGCCGCCGTCACCACTTTCGGATTCGGAGCGGAAGCGGATGTGCGGGCGCTGAATGTGGAATACGGGGACGGCGGCAGCTGTTTCGACGTTTGCGCGCACGGGGAAATGCTGGGAAAACTGCGCCTGCCGGTTTACGGCCGGCACAATATACTGAACGCCCTGGCCGCCCTGACTCTGGCCCTTTGCGCCGGCGTCGCCCCGGCCCCGGCTCTGGCCGCTCTTGCCGGCTTCAGCGGCACGAAGCGGCGTTTTGAAATGCTGGGCCGCAAAAACGGCGCGCCGGTGATCGATGATTACGCGCATCACCCGACGGAAATCGCGGCGACGCTCAGCGCCGCCCGCCTTTCTTACCCGAACCGCCGCATCCGGGCGGTGTTTCAGCCGCATACTTTCAGCCGCACACAGCGGCTGCTGCCCGATTTCGCCCTGTCGTTCTCCGATGCCGACGAGGTCATTCTGGCTGAGATTTTTCCGTCCGCCAGAGAAAAAAAAGAGCCGCAGTCCCTTTCTTCCGGCCGGCTGGCCGCGATGATCGCATGTTCCGGGGTCAAAACCTCTTATTTTCCGGCCCTGGGCGAGATAACGGATTATTTGCGCCGGACGGTTTGCCCGGATGACCTGGTGCTCACTCTCGGGGCGGGAGATATATACCGTGTGGCCGAAGATCTGCTGGCCGCCGAATCTTGAAGGAGGCGCGTTGATGAAAAAAATAAAACTCCTGCTCCTGTTCGGAGGGCAGTCGGAGGAACACAAGGTGTCCGTTGCGTCAGCCCATTCGGTGCATGGCGCCCTGAACCCGGAAAAATATGACATACGGACGCTGGGCATAACGGAAAAAGGGCGCTGGTATTTTGGGGTGCGCCCGGAAGAATGGCTGGAGGCTGATAACACCAAGGGACACGCCGGCGTGGAAACCGCGTTGCATTTGGATCCGGCACGGAGCGGGTTTTTTCCGCTCGGAGGCTGCGGCGCGTCCGGCGTATACCATCCCGATGTGGTTTTTCCCGTGCTGCACGGCCCGAAGGGGGAGGACGGAACCCTGCAGGGGCTGCTCGACATGGCGGGACTGCCGTTTGTGGGCTGCGGGGTGCTGGGCGCCGCGCTGGGCATGGACAAAGACAGAATGAAGGCGGTTTTCCGGGAGGCGGGCTTGCCGGTCGGCCCCTATGTTGTTTTGCCGGCCGCGCGGCGGGCGGATGATGCCTGGCTGGCCCGGATTGAGGAAGAACTGGGCTATCCGTGTTTTGTCAAACCGGCCAACATGGGCTCGAGCGTGGGCATCACCAAGGCGGCGGGGCGGGCGGAGCTCCTGGCGGGGCTGGAAATCGCCGCGGCGCATGACCGCAAAATCATTGTGGAGCAAAACATCAGCGGGCGGGAAATCGAAGTCAGCGTCCTGGGCAATGACGCTCCGCAGGCTTCGGTGCCGGGCGAAATAATCGCGGGCAAGGATTTCTACGACTATGAAGCGAAGTATTCCTCACCGGACTCGCGCCTCATAATACCCGCGCCGCTTTCCGCGGAAACGGAGGACCGGATTCGCGATTGCGCCCTGCGAGCCTTTGCCGCCGTCGCGGCCAGGGGTCTGGCGCGGGTGGATTTTTTTGTCGCCGGCGAGGAAATTTACGTCAACGAAGTGAACACGATGCCTGGATTTACAGACATATCCATGTATCCTAAGTTGTGGGAGGCGAGCGGCCTTCCCTATGCGAAAATGCTGGACCGCCTGATAGAATTGGCGCTGGAATGAGGAGAAGCCATGTTGAAGCGATTGGCTGAAAAGTACAAGCGGTACGAATTCGTTTTCTCGGAATTGGTCAACCGGGATTTCAAGAAAAAATACAAACGCAGCTTCCTCGGGATATTATGGAGCATGCTCGCGCCCATGTTTATCCTGATGGTGCTGTTCTATGTGTTTCGCTATATCTTCGGCAACACGCAGCCGCACTATATCATCTATCTTTTTTCCGGCCTGCTGATGTTTCAGTATTACAGCGACGCGACCAACGGTGCCATGATGGCTCTGGTGTCCAATGCCGGAATTTTTTCCAAAGTGAACGTGCCCAAGTATCTGTTTTTGTTTTCGCGCGTCGTTTCGTCCACGATCAACCTGGCTTTTGAAATGGTCGTGTATTTCGTTTTTACCGCCGTGGACGGCGTCCCTTTCACATGGAAATTCATTTTACTGCTGTTTCCCATCGGTTGCCTGTTCGCCCTGAACATCGGCGTCGGGCTCATCATCTCCGCCCTGTATGTGTTTTTCAAGGACATCCAGCATTTGTACGGCGTCTTCACGACGGCGCTCATGTATTTCACGCCGATATTTTATGGCGCGGAAATGCTGGGGGAACACGCTTTTATATTCAATATCAATCCGCTTTACCTTTATATCAATTACGTGCGGGAAATAGTGATTTACGGGCGCATACCGCCCCTGACTTACCACGCGGCCTGCCTTGCTTTCGCGGCGGCGGCGGTTACGGCCGGCATGATGATTTATAAAAAATACAATCACCGTTTCCTATATTATGTTTAAATGTTCAAATTCAGGAGCAAAATCATGAAGCAAAACGGCAAGCATAAAGCGGAGAAAAAATCCCTGGCGGCTCTGGCCAAGTTGCAGGCGGCGCTTGGCGGCGAAGCCGGGGCGCTGGGCCTGACGGCGGAAGATGAAATTGCCGCCCTGTGCCGGGATGTGAGAAAGGAGGCTTACGGTAAAAAATATGAAAATAATGCTTGACACCGACGTCATTGTTTCCGCCGCGCTTTTCCCGAACGGAGAGGCCGCTCAGCTGCTCAGAGAGCTCATTCAGGCGGGTGATGACCTATGCCTCTGCGGCTTTACCGTCGAGGAGCTGTTCCTCCTTGCCGAGAAAAAACTGTCCGGCCGCGGCCGGGATATAGACGATTTTCTCCGGACGTTTTCGTTCGAATTGATTTATACGCCCGCCGTCCTGCCTCGTGAAGGCGCCGAGGCCGGCGCCAATTGCCCCGTGCTGTATTCCGCGGCTCTGGCGGGCGCTGACGCGCTGGTCACGGGCGACGGGGAATCGGCCGCCGCGCGGAGCGAAAAACTGAAAATTATGACGCCGGAAGAGTTCCGGCAGTTCAGGCGCCGGGAAGACGGCAGCCGGATAATCGAAGCACAGGATGTGTCCGTGAAGTACATAATGGGCGACTTTAAGGAGATGGGCCTGAAAGAATACCTGATCAAGCGCGTCAAAGGCGATATGATCTTCAAGGAGCTCTGGGCGTTGCGGGACGTGAGTTTTCATGTGGAGAGAGGGGATTTGCTCGGCATCATAGGCTCCAACGGCTCCGGCAAATCCACCATCCTCAAGGTGCTGGCCGGCATCATGCCGCCGACGAAAGGCGATATTCGCGTAAACGGCAGGGTGGCGCCTCTGCTGGAGCTGGCGGCGGGCTTTGACGAGGAAATGACCATCCGGGAAAACGTGTTCTTGCGCGGGGCGCTGCTCGGCTACAGCCGGGATTTCGTCGCGGAGCGGTATGACGGGATCATAGATTTTTCCGAATTAAAGGAATATGAGGACGTCGCGTTCCGCAAGCTCTCCTCCGGCATGAAATCCAAGCTGGCCTTCTCCCTGGCCTCTTTTGTCACGCCGGACGTGCTGATTCTGGATGAAGTGCTGTCCGTCGGGGACATCGCCTTCCAGAAAAAAAGCGAGGCCCGGATGCAGGAGCTGATGTCGCACGGCGTTACCACCATTCTCGTCTCCCATTCGCTGTCCCAGATCCGGGAGATGTGCACAAAGGTGCTGTGGATAGAAAAAGGAGAGATGCGGGGCATAGGCGCAACCGAGGAAATTTGCGCCGCTTATGAGGAGTATATGAGGACATGAATTGTTGATGCCTGCCGAGGCAAGCCATGCGCCGGGCGGCGGCCTGGGTTTTTGTTTTTGCCGCGACGGAGGAAAAAATGATCAATGAATTGCTGCTCGTTTTCGTCATGGCTGTTCTGTACGGCATGGTGCTGGTTGCTTACCGCTTTGCCGGTCTGAGCGGCCTCATGTGCTACAATGTGTTTATCGTCATTGTGGCCAACATTGAGGTGCTCATGCTCGTGGACGCTTTCGGCATGGAAATGACGCTGGGCAATGTGCTGTTTGCCACGACTTTCCTTGTGACGGACATCATTTCGGAGACGTCCGGCAAAAAAGCGGCGCGCCAGGCTGTTCTCACCGGCATGGGCGCCTCGCTGCTTTTCATCGTCATTTCAGAAACCTGGATGCGTTATATGCCTTCCGCCAACGACTGGGCCGCGCCGGCCATGCGGGAGCTGTTCGCGCACACGCCCCGCCTCATGGCGGCTTCTTTTATCGTCTATGTTATTTCGCAATATTTTGACATTTGGCTTTATCATAAATTCTGGGCTCTGACGACAGCCCGCACCGGAGACGCGCGGCGGCTGCTCTGGGTGCGCAACGCCTCCACGCTCGCCTCGCAATTTGTCAACACGGCGCTTTATACCCTGCTCGCCTTCGGCGGCATGTACGACTGGCCGACTCTGCGTTCCATCCTGATCTCCACCTATGCCATCTATGTCGTCCTGAGCTTTTGCGACACGCCTGTGATTTATCTGGCGCGCCGCATGAATAGGGAGAATAAGTCTATTGCGCAGCCGCCCAAATTTTAGTATAATGCCGGTATGGAGAATTCATTGCGTATTGTGCTCGTGGCGCCGGAAATCCCCCCAAACACGGGCAACGTGGCCCGCCTGAGCACAGCGGTGGGCGCGCACCTTCATCTGGTGCGGCCGCTGGGGTTTAATCTGGACGATAAGCATTTGAAGCGGGCCGGGCTGGATTACTGGCCGGAAGTGGATTTGAAGGTGCACGATGATTTCGCGGCTTTCCAGGCGGATTGCGCCGGCGCGCCGTTTTACCTGATGACCACGCGGGGAAACCGCCGCCACACGGATGTGACCTATGAGCCGGGTTCCTGCCTGATTTTCGGCTCGGAAACACGCGGTTTGCCGCCGGATATTCTCGCGGCTTGGCCGGAGCGCCGGATCAGGCTGCCGATGCGGGAAAACTGCCGCTCGCTTAATCTGTCAAACGCCGTGGCCGTAGCCGTGTACGAAGTGATGCGGCAATGGGATTTCGCGGGGCTGGAGCCGGCCGGCGCCGGTTCTTGAAATCAAGGAATGTTCAGAAATAATACAGCGCTGGAGGTAGTGCATGAGCGCCTTGTTCTTTTTGCCGGCGGCGGCGCTGGCGCTGGCTTTCACTCCCGTCAGCAGGATTATCGCCTATCGGATCGGGGCCGTGGATCAGCCGGATGGCCGCCGGATTCACGCTGCGCCCATGCCCCGGCTCGGCGGGGTGGCGATGTACGCCGCCTTTTGGCTTGTCGCTCTGCCGGCGGCGGGCGGCAACAGTGTCGTGCTCGGGCTGTTCTGCGGCAGCACGCTCCTGCTGGCGGCGGGCATTTATGACGACGCGCGGGGCTTGGGCGCGCTGCCTAAGCTCCTGTGCCAGACGGCGGCGGCTCTTGTGCCTTTTGCTTTCGGCCTGAACGTGCAGCAGATCGCGCTGCCCGGCCTGGGCATCCTGTCACTCGGCGCTTGGGGCTATGTATTTGCCCTCGTGTGGATTGTCGGTCTCGTCAACACGGTGAATCTCTGCGACGGCATGGACGGCCTCGCCGCCGGCATCTGCTGCATGGCCGCGCTCATCCTCTCCTGGTCGGCCCGGAGCATAGACCAGCCGGACGCCGCCACGCTTATGCTTATCCTGGCCGGGGTCACGCTCGGTTTCCTGTATTTTAATTTTCACCCGGCACGCGTCTTCATGGGGGACAGCGGGGCCATGTTTCTGGGTTATATCCTGGGCGGAGTTTCCCTCATGGGAACGCTGAAAACAACGACCGTCATCAGCTTGTTTTTCCCGCTGCTCGTCCTTGGCGTGCCGCTTATCGATATATCGTTCGCCGTGCTGAGGCGCGCCCTGACCGGCAAGTCCATCGCCGCGGCTGACCGGGGGCATTTGCACCACCGCCTGCTCGACGTCGGCTGTTCGCAGCGGCAGGCCGTGATCATCCTCTACGTTATAAGTTTCGTGTTTTGCCTGGCCGCCGTTTTGATCGCGCGGCAGTTCTGGCTGCCGGCCGTGCTGCTCGTCGGATTGAATTTGATTGTAATCGTTGCGATAATGTTTCGCCGTTTTAGATTTGTTTTTTCCAAAAAATAGGATTGGATTTTGAGATGAGGTGGAGTATTGGGCCGGGGAATCAAGCCGGATTTTCAGTTTTTTGCCGTAACGGATTTTGACTCCGCCTGGCTGCGGGCCAACGGGATCAGGGGTTTGCTGCTCGATATGGACAACACCATCGTGTCCTGGCACGCGCCGCTTGTCACGGGAGCCGTCCGCTCCTGGGCGCAGGAATTGCGCACCGGAGGGATCGGAGTCTGCATCGTTTCCAACAGCCGCTATCCGGAAAAAGTGGCGCGCGTGGCCGCGGCGCTGGATTTTCCTTACCTGCACCGAGCAAAAAAACCGCGCCAAAAGGGTTTCGGCGCGGGGCGAGCCATTTTGGGCCTTGAGCGGGGAGAAGTCCTGGTGGTCGGAGATCAGCTTTTCACGGATGTGTACGGCGGCAACCGCGGACATATGCGCACCTGCCTCGTCTGTCCCATTTCCAGCACGGAATTTGCCGGAACAAAGCTGCTGCGCTTCCTGGAGCGGCTGGCCGGGCGGACACCGCGTTTTCAACAAGGCGAGGAGCGCGGCCGCCGCAGTTCCTAATTTCAATAGTCCTCGAATTCCTCCTCGCTGACGAGGGCGCGGATGAAGCTCTCGAAATCGTCCGCGACGAGGGTGATTTCATATTCGTCTTCCTGGTCGATATGCACGACTTCCGGCTCGCCCTCC
>JAISQG010000086.1 GCA_031274335.1 Gracilibacteraceae bacterium | reverse complement strand
CCCGGAAAGCCTCGCGGTAATCGACTGTCCCTGCCGGGCGGCGCGCGGCGACGAGGGTTGTCTCCCGCGCGACGTGTGCCTGGTTCTCGGCGAGCCGTGGGTATCGTTTGTCATGGCTTATGGCGAGGACAGCCACCCCCGCCAAATCACGCAAGAGGAAGCTGTCGAAATCTGCGAGCGGCAGCATGCCGCCGGAAACGTGCAGGCAATTTTTTGGAAGGAATCTCAGAACAACCGAACCTACGCCATTTGCAACTGCTGCATTTGCTGCTGCACCGCGCTCCAAGCTTACAACTACGTCCATACCCCCATGCTGGCCGGCTCCGGCTACAAATGCCTGATTGATGGCGAAAAATGCAACGCCTGCGGCAAATGCGCCGGAAAATGTAAATTTTTCGCGCTGAAAATTGAAAATCACGAGCTGTTGTATGACGAAGAAAAATGTCTCGGTTGCGGCGTTTGCGTGCGTCAATGTCCCAATGGGGCCGTCTCGCTCCGGCAGGACAATCCCTCCGCCTGCGAACCCTTGGATGTGGAAAAACTGATTCCGCTGTATCAGCGGCAGTGAGCAGAAAAAACAGATCCTAAGAAGGGAAATAACCGGCCATGCACGAATTACCCCTTATTGAGGAAATCCTCTCCGTTTCTCTTGATTGCGCGGGCCGGCACGGGGCGCGCGAGATCAAAAGAATAAATTTGCTGGCGGGAAATTTGTCCGGGATCATCCCCAAATGGGCCTCGCTGTTTTTTCGCATGATCGCGCGGGATACCATCGCGGCAGAGGCCGAACTGGTTTTTCAGACGGGAACGGCGGCGGTATTGTGCCGCCGCTGTTCCCAATCGAGCGAAATCTCCGTGAATCCGCCTGTTTTTGCCTGTGCCCATTGCGGATCGAAGGATGTTTACCTGGAAACCGGCCGGGAATTTCAGATCCAGAGCATTGAATTTACCTGACATGAGGAGCGTCAAAATGGAAGAACTGCGTGTGATTGAAATCAAAAAAGAGGTGCTGTACCGCAACAACGCCGAAGCGGAGGCCCTGCGCGCTGAAATGCGCGCGCGCCATACCTTTCTGCTGAATATCATGTCGTCTCCGGGGTCGGGCAAGACCACCGCCCTGATACGGACGATCGCGGAACTCGGCGGTGAATACCGGGCCGGTGTGCTGGAAGCCGATATCGAATCCGAAGTAGACGCCCGGAAAATAGCGGCTCTGGGCGTCAAAACCGTTCAGCTGCACACCGGCGGCATGTGCCATTTGGATGCCGCCATGACAAAGGAAGGTTTGTCCGGGCTGAACTGGCCGGATCTGGACATAGTATTTTTAGAAAATATTGGCAATTTGGTCTGCCCCGCTGAATTTGACACCGGCGCCGCCAAAAGCGTCATGCTGCTCAGTGTGCCGGAAGGAGACGACAAGCCGCTGAAATATCCGCTGATGTTTTCTGAGGTGGACGCGGTTCTGATCAGCAAAATCGATTGCCTCTCCATGTTTGATTTTGACGCGGGGGCACTGAGAGAGCGCGTGAAAAAACTCAATCCGGCGGCGGCGGTTTTTGAGCTGTCCGCCAAAACGGGCGAAGGATTCGAGGCCTGGATGCGCTGGCTGCGCGCGGAACTGCGCCGCTGGAACGGGGAGGCCGCAAGATAGCATGGCAGAGAAACTTTTTGAGAACATATACCAAATTCCTGTTCCGCTGCCGGGCAACTCCCTCAAAGCTCTCAACGCCTACCTGATACGCGGCGAACGCAGTCTGCTGATTGACACGGGATTTAATCTGGATATTTGCGAAAAGGCGATATTGGATTCTCTGGCCGAATTGGGCGTGAAAAAGGAAACTCTTGACATACTGATCACGCATTTTCACCCGGACCACGCCGGGCTGCTGCCGCGGCTCCTGGCGCCTGAAACCCTGGTTTACAGCGGATCCATGGAAAATCTGCTGCCGGATACGCGGGAGGCCTATCTGAAAATGGCCCGGAATCTCGATTACCGGATGAGCGAGGCTGACATGCGCGTGTTCAGCAAACCGGAAACGCATTTCGGCTGGAACGTGCTGCGGGAGCATCCGGGTTGCCGGATACTGAAGGAGGGCGAAACGGTTTCCGCCGGCGGTTCCCAATGGCAGGTCATTGAGACTGACGGCCATTGCGCCGGCCATATTTGCCTGTATGAGCAGGAAAGAAAAATCCTCATCGCCGGCGATCATATATTGGCGCATATTTCTCCCAATGTCGCCAGTTTCAGCATGGAGGCACCCAGCCCGTTGCGAGAATATTTGCGTAATCTAGACAGAATTGGGGCCTTGGAGGTGGCGGCAGCGCTGCCCGGGCACAATGAAGTGATAAAAAACCACCGGCAGCGGATTCGCGAGCTGCATGAGCATCACGAAGCGCGATTGCAGGAGATTGTCACGCTTCTCGCGGCAGAGCCGCTGGACTGCCTGGACCTGGCCGGCCGCCTGACTTGGGCGCTTCCCTATGACGACTGGGAGTCGTTTCCGATGATGCAGAAATATTTCACATTCGGGGAGACGGTGGCGCATGTCACATATCTGATGGAAGAAGGGCGGATCGCCCTGACACCGGGAGAAGGCAAGGGATATACTCTGAAATTAAAAGCAGAAGGAGGTGCGGCAGTTGAGCGACTTTGACGCCATCGTAGCCGGCGGAGGCATCGCCGGCCTGACCACCGCGTATTTGTTGGCCAAAGAAGGTTTGGAGGTTCTGCTTATCGAGAGGGGCAATTTTTCCGGCGCGAAAAATATGACCGGCGGGCGCATTTACAGTCACAGCCTGGAGAAGATCATGCCCGGCTTCGCGGAAGAAGCGCCGCTGGAGCGCAAGATTACACGGGAAAAGATCAGCATGCTGACGGAAGACAGCAGCGTGACCATTGACTTTTCCTCGCCCCGGCTCGGGGCGCAGGGCCATGCCTCCTACTCCGTCCTGCGGGCTGATTTTGACCGCTGGCTGGCGAAAAAAACAGAAGAAGCCGGCGTTCAGACAGTGACCGGGATTCGCGTAGACGATTTGCTGCTGGAAGACGGGCGGGTCACGGGTATTGTCGCCGACGGCGATGAAATGACGGCGGACGTCACGGTGCTCGCGGACGGCGTGAATTCGCTGCTGGCTCAAAAGGCGGGTCTGCGCGCGGAAATCCCGCCTCATCATGTCGCGGTCGGCGCCAAGGAGATCATTGAATTGCCGGCGGCGGCCATCGAAGACCGTTTTCAGTGCCGGGGCGGCGAAGGCACGGCCTGGCTGTTCGCGGGCCAGCCTTCCGGCGGCAAAACCGGCGGCGGCTTCCTGTACACGAACAAAGACAGCGTTTCCCTAGGCGTCGTTTGCACATTGAGCGATCTGGTGACCGGCAGCGCGACATTGCCACAGCTCATGGAAAATTTTAAAAACCATCCCGCCATAGCGCCCTTGCTGGAAGGCGGCAAAACGGCCGAATACTCCGGACACCTGGTGCCGGAAGGCGGTCTGGACATGCTGCCGGAGCTTTACCGGGACGGCGTCCTCATCGTCGGCGACGCGGCCGGGTTTTGCATCAATTTGGGCTACATGGTGCGCGGAATGGACTTTGCGGTGGGTTCGGCGGAATGTGCGGCGAAAGCGATTTTGGCCGCCGGAGCGGAGCGGGACTTCAGCGCCGCCGCTTTGAGCGCCTACAAAACCGCGCTGGACTCAAGCTTTGTCATGCAGGATTTGATCCAATACAGAAAATTCCCGCACTTTTTGGAAAGCACTCCGCGTATTTTCTCCGGATATCCGGAAATGGCGAATCAGCTGATGGCGGATATGTTCGTTGTGGACGGCCGGCCGCCGCAGGCGCTGTACAAAAAAGCAGGGCGCAGCCTGAAGCCGGTCGGGATTCTGAATCTTCTGCGCGACGGCCTGAAGGGG
>JAISQG010000080.1 GCA_031274335.1 Gracilibacteraceae bacterium | reverse complement strand
GTTCGCGGCGGCCAACGGCTATGTCATCCAGATTGCCGCCCCGGACGGCACCGTCTCCGCCCCGCCCGCCTCCGGCCCGGTCTATATCCTCGGCGGGCCGTCCCTCGTGCGCGACACGGCCAGAGCGACAAGGCTTTACGGCAGCGACCGCTACGCCACGAACAAGGCCCTGCGCGACGCGCTGACTTTTGAGTACGCGAATATTTACACGGCGGACGGTGCCACGCTCGTGGATGCCCTGACCGGCTCGGTTCTCGCCGCCAAAACGAAATCCGCCATCGTCCTCGCCCCGGGCAACGACCCGGCTGGCGTGGATTTCGGCGCGATCACAGCTGAGACGAAGGTGTTTGCATTCGGGGGAAGCTGACCCGACCGCGCGTAGCGATGAAGGGAGGGTTAGCTTCGACAGCAGCAGGAAGCGTTGGAAGAAACTGATGGGTGCTTACCGGACCAACGCGGCCATACGACACCGCAATCACGCTGCGCAAAGCGCTGCGTGTTGCTTGGCAAATGCTTTTGCATTTGCCGGTGGAAGTTGTGTCGATCCCCTAATTCCAAGAAATGGGCAAAATCGACCATGCTGCAACGAGGAACCGTCTCGGTCGCCCGCTAAGATGGGGCGCACAGCCCGACAAAACGACGGAGGAATCGCAAGTAACCCGGCATAACTGGATTGCTTCGCTAACGCTCGCAATGACGACAGGGATGCAGCCCCGGGCGACCGGGCCGGTCGCCCCTATGGATTCTTTGTCAATGCCCCGGAAAAAATTTTTGAATCTTCGTCAAACCTATGGTAGAATAAAGACAGCAGTTTTCGGCGCGGCGGTTTGTCCGCGCAAAAGAAGGAGGTGCCGTTATGCAGGAAGTACATGATTTTCTGAAAAAATGCCAGACCTATTATCTCGCCACGGCGGAGGGCGGTCAACCGAGGGTACGGCCTTTTGGCACGGTGGACATCTTTGAGGGCAGGCTCTACATTCAGACAGGCAAAAACAAAGATGTTTTCAAGCAAATGGAATTAAATCCCAAAATTGAGATCAGCGCTTTTGACGGGGAAACCTGGATACGCGTGCAAGCCTCTGTTGTCGTCGACGACAGGCGCGAAGCCAAGGCGCATATGCTGGAGGCCTATCCGATGCTGAAGGGAAGATATTCGGCGGACGACCCCAACACGCAGGTGCTGTATCTGAAAGACGCGGAGGCGACGTTTTCCACCTTTACCGGCGAGCCGAAAACTGTCCGGTTTTGACGCGCGGGCCGTGGTGAAGGCATGAGAATTTCTGTAAAAGGGCGGTACGCTCTGGCCGCCGCCATCGAGATGGCGAAAAACAAAAGCAGGGAGAATATTTCGACAATTAATATCGCGAGTCAGCTTGGCATATCAAAAATCTATCTGGAGCAGGGGCTGCTGCGGACCAACCATCCGAACAGCCCCGTTTATACTGTGCTTGAACATAACACGCAAGCGATGTACACGCAGGCATTCGTCTTGTGGTATTCACTGTGCTGCTGCTCGCTGCACCCGCCCCGTTGACGCTATACCTCGCCTGGCTGCGGGCAGAATCAGACACTGGGGCGCTGTTCGACAGCGTTGACTGCGACGGTGACTAAGGCGACATAAATAGTAACAATGGCGATACCCACAACAATTTAAAATTATTCTAAATAAGTTTGTTGATTTTTTCCTGATACTTGGCTATAATACAAGGAGAAGGAGTGAAATGATGACAAACAAACTTTATATAGGGCTTGACGTCGGCTCCACCACCGTGAAAGCCGCTATTCTCGACGAAGCGGGCCAAATGGTCTTCAGCCGCTATGAACGTCATTTTTCCGATGTGGGACAGACCGTGCGCGCCATGCTGGAAGCGATTTTCAACTTTGCGCCGGAGGCGGAAGCCGCCCTGCAAGTCACGGGATCAAGCGGGCTGGCCGTGGCGCGGCAGATGGAGCTGCCATTTATTCAGGAGGTTATCGCCTGCAGCGAAGCGGTGGAACGCTGGATTCCCCGCACGGATGTGGCTGTGGAGCTGGGCGGCGAGGACGCTAAAATCACTTATTTCGGCGCCGCACCAGAGCTGCGGATGAACGGCACCTGCGCCGGCGGCACGGGCGCTTTTATTGACCAGATGGCGATCCTGCTCCGGACGGATGCCGCCGGCCTGAATGAACTGGCGGCCGCGCACCGAGAGATTTACCCCATCGCTTCACGCTGCGGCGTTTTTGCTAAAACGGATATTCAGCCCCTGCTGAACGAGGGAGCCGCGCGGGAAGACGTGGCAGCCTCCGTTTTTCAGGCGGTGGTCAATCAGACCATAGCCGGCCTGGCCTGCGGGAAGCCCATTCGCGGCAATGTCGCTTTTCTCGGCGGGCCGCTCTCGTTTTTGCCGGAACTCCGGCGGCGTTTTATCGAGACATTGCGCCTCGCGCCGGAAAATATCATTGTCCCGGAGCAAGGGCAGTATTTTGTGGCTATGGGTGCCGCACTGGCGGCCGAGCGCGAACCACTTCAGCCAATGAGCGCGCTTTACGGGCGTTTGTCCCTCCTCGGTGCTGGAGAGCATGTTTCCGGGCGCCTGGCTCCGCTTTTCTCCTCCGGGGAAGAATACCGGGAATTTCAGGAGCGCCACGCCGCGCGCCGTGCCGCACGCGGGGATTTGGCTGCGGCATCCGGGCCCTGTTTTCTGGGTGTTGACGCCGGCTCGACCACGACCAAGCTGGCGCTCATAGACGGCGAAGGACGACTGCTTTATTCATTTTACGGCAGCAACGGCGGCAACCCGCTGGATTCCACGGTCAGGGCTTTGCGGGATTTGTACGGGTGCCTGCCCGGCGAAGCCGTAATCAGCCGGGCCGTTGTGACCGGTTATGGCGAGGCCCTGCTAAAAGCCGCCCTCAAGATCGACGAGGGCGAAATCGAGACGGTGGCGCATCATAAAGGAGCGGAATATTTTCTGCCCGGCGTTGATTTCGTGCTGGACATCGGCGGTCAGGACATGAAGTCCATGCAAATCCGCGACAATGTGATCAACAACATCATGCTGAACGAGGCATGTTCATCCGGCTGCGGCTCGTTCATAGAAACATTGGCGGAATCTCTCAGCCTCGCGCTGCCGGAATTTGTGCGGAAGGGGCTTTTTGCCGAAGCTCCGGCTGATTTGGGCACACGCTGCACCGTGTTCATGAATTCAAAAATCAAGCAGGTGCAGAAAGAGGGTGCGGAAATAGGCGACATTGCGGCGGGCATCGCTTACGCCGTCGTGAAAAACGCCTTGTTCAAGGTCATCCGCCTGCACAATATAGCTCAGGTGGGGGACAGAATCGTTGTGCAGGGCGGAACCTTCCTGAACGACGCCGTGCTGCGCGCTCTGGAAATCCTGACGGGCCGCGAAGTCATCCGTCCGGACATCGCGGGCATCATGGGCGCTTTCGGCGCCGCTCTGACCGCCAGGGAAAGAGCAGATGCCGGCGACGTTTCCACAATTCTCCGCCCGGAAGAGCTGGCGGATTTCAGCGCGCGCATCCGCTCACGTCATTGCGGCATATGCGGCAACAACTGCCTGCTGACGATCAATATTTTTTCCGACGGACGGGAATTTATCACGGGCAACCGCTGTGAAAAAGGAGCCTCCGGAGAACAAAGCGTAAATGAACTGCCCAATCTATATGATTACAAGTGGCGACGTCTCTTCAAATATTATACACCGCGCAAGCCAGAAAAGTCACCGCGTGGCAAAGTTGGCATACCGCGTTGCCTTAATATGTATGAGCATTACCCTTTCTGGTTTACCTTCTTTGATCAACTGGGATTTCAGGTCGTGCTGTCGGCGCGTTCATCAAAAAAGATATTCGAGATGGGTATGGAAAGCGTCGCTTCCGAATCGCTCTGCTATCCGGCCAAGCTCGCCAACGGCCATGTGCGGGATCTCCTGAACAAAGGCGTCGGGTTTATATTTTATCCCTGCCTGCCCAACGAAATTCAGGAGCAAGCGGAAGCAAACAACAATTACAACTGCCCGGTCGTGACTTCCTATCCTGAGGCCCTGCGCGCCAATGTAGACGAGCTGCGCAGCGGGGACGTCAAATTTCTCTATCCTTTCCTGCCCATGCACAGTCCGGAGCATTTGAAAACGCGGCTGACGGAGGAATTAAAGCCGTGGCGCATTCCGGCTGGCGAAATAGCGCGCGCTGTTGACGCGGCATACGCGGAACAGGCAGCGATGCGACGTGACATCCAAGCGCAAGGGGAAGAAACGCTGCGGTACCTCGCAGCGTCAGGAAAAAAGGGCATCATCCTGTGCGGACGGCCTTATCACATTGATCCGGAAGTTCATCACGGCATCCCGGAAATGATTACAGGGCTTGGTCTGGCAGTTTTGACAGAAGATTCTGTCAGTCATCTCGGACAAATCGAGCGCCCCTTGCGCGTGCTGGATCAATGGGTTTATCATTCCCGGCTGTACGACGCGGCTGGGGTGGCGGTCGCGCGGCCGGATCTGGAGCTCGTGCAGCTGAATTCGTTTGGCTGCGGGCTGGACGCGGTGACGACGGATCAGGTGCAGGAAATACTCTCGCAGTATCATAAAACATACACCCTGATAAAGATTGATGAGATTAACAATCTGGGCGCGGTGCGCATCCGCGTGCGCTCGCTGCTGGCGGCGATGATAGAAAGGGAGCGGAAGGGCATCGCGCCGGAAAAACTGTATGATTCCTCGCCGCGGATCTCTTTCACGGAAGAAATGAAAAGGGATTACGTGATACTCTGCCCACAGATGTCGCCGCTTCAGTTTGAATTGCTGGAGGCGGCCATGCGCGGCGACGGGTTCCGGCTGGAGGTGCTGCCGGACATGTCTTCGGCTGTTGTGGAGGAAGGTCTGAAATATGTGCATAATGACGCCTGTTATCCTTCCATCATCGTGGTCGGCCAGATTATGGCCGCGCTGCTGTCCGGACGCTACGACATAAACCGGACCGCGGTCGTCATGTCGCAAACGGGAGGCGGCTGCCGCGCGAGCAATTATGTCGCTTTTATACGCAAGGCGCTGCGCGACGCCGGCATGGAGCATATACCGGTCATCGCCCTTTCGGCGCAGGGCATCGAGAGCAATCCCGGCTTCCGCCTGAGCAAAAAGCTCATCTTCCGCTGCATGCACGCGCTGATTTACGGCGATTTGCTCATGCGGCTCACTTACGCGACCAGGCCATATGAAAAAAAGGCCGGCGAAACTCAAACCCTTCTCTCCGCTTGGATGGAAAAGCTGAAAAGAACCCTGGCCGAAGAAAGTGCGCGTGATTACGCCCGGAACATCCGGCGCGTTATTGCGGAGTTTGACCGGATCGAGCGCACGGGCACGCGCAAACCGAAAGTGGGGGTTGTCGGAGAAATTCTTGTAAAATTCCACCCCTACGCCAACAATAACATCGTAGATGTTTTGGAGGCTGAGGGGGCAGAAGCCGTCGTGCCGGATCTGACCGATTTTCTTCTTTACAGCCTCTACGGAGCCATTTACCGGCAGAAAAAGATGGCCGGCACGCATAAGAGCGCGCTTGTGGCGCATTATTTAATCATGCGTGTGGAGTGGATGCGGCGCGTTATGCGTTCGGCGCTGAAAAAAAGTCGGCATTTTTCGCCGCCGGCCACGATCTATCGCCTGGCCTCAATGACGGAGAAAGTCATGCATCTCGGCCATCAGATGGGGGAGGGCTGGTTTTTAACGGGAGAAATGCTGGAGCTCCTGCACAGCGGTGTGGACAATGTCGTATGCCTGCAGCCCTTTGCCTGCCTGCCGAACCACATTACAGGCAAGGCGATGATCCGCGAATTGCGCCGCAGGCATCCGCTGGCGAACATCGTGCCCATAGACTATGACCCCGGCGCCAGTTCCGTGAATCAGCTGAATCGCATCAAGCTCATGCTCTCGCTGGCTTTCAGGAACATGAAACACGTTTCAATCATTGAAGATGCAGACGGCGAAAGAACCGTCTGAAAGGTGTAAGATCGTGGATGGTTTCGTATGGAAATCCAGGGACAGATTGAGCAAAGTGTTGCAGAAAGGGATGTCTTTCAGAACGGAAAGGGCGTCGCTCAAAAGCAGGCCTTTCAATTGGCGGCGTTTAACCAAAAAGTGGTTTTCCGCGAACTGATTGACGTCGATGAAGCGGATTTTTCCGGCCGGGCTTTTGCCAATGATGAAAATAGCGGCGGGAAAACGGTCGAATATTTCGTAATATATGCTGTCTTCACTCAATGATTTTTCGCTCCCCTGTAATTTTTTTATGATTGGAGGTTCGGCATGGAGAAATTTTTCGCGGAACTGCCCTGGCAGGCGCTGGCGGGCAAGGCACTGAGCATATGCCTGATTCTGCTCGGGACGTTCGTGTTTTCGCGCATGGTAAAAAAAGGTTTTCAACGCTGGCTGGACAAGACGACCGGCGACACGACTAGGCTGACTTTCATCTGCCATATGATAACCGGCGCTGTCTATGTTCTGGGCATAGCTTTTGTTATTTACCAGATAGACTTTTTGCGCGGCGTGGCGGTATCGCTTGTGGCAGGTTCCGGCGTCATGGCGGTGATCATCGGATTTGCTTCGCAGACGACATTTTCTAACATTGTGAGCGGATTTTTTATCTCGGTGTTTCAACCATTTCGCATTGGCGACCGGGTGCGGTTTTTAAGCGGCCCCTCCGGCATTGTGGAAGATATAACTCTCAGGCATACGGTGTTGCGGACGCTGGATAATAAGCGCCTGATCATTCCGAACAACAACATAAACGGCGAAATAATTGAGAACGCCAGCATAATGAGCAGCAAAGTCTGTCAATACCTAGATGTCGGGGTGAGTTATCGCGCGGATCTTGACGAGGCAATGCGGTTTATGGCGGAAGAAGTTCTGGCGCATCCGGCTAGCCTGGATGCGCGCACGGAGGCAGAAAAAGCGAGCGGGGTGCCGGAGGTGACGGTGCGGGTGATTGAGTTGGGCGATTCGTCCGTGAAGCTGAGAGCCTGGGTATGGAGCGAGGATGTGCCTGCGGGTTACGCTATGATCTGCGATTTGCTGAAAAATGTGAAAGAACGCTTTGAGCGTGAAGGAGTGGAAATACCTTTTCCCCAGCGCGTGGTGCATTTGGCGCAAATGGAAAATTTTCCCTGCGAGCTCCCGCCATATAATATGATGTGCAAAAAATGATAATTATTACAAGGGTCCGCTGCCAAAAGAAGAAATAACGGAATTGAGGAAAGTAGGTGCGAAATGGGTAAGATTGCCGTGCTGCATGGGATTAACCTGCAGCTTCTGGGGCGGAGGGAACCTGCGGTTTACGGGCGGACGACTTTGGCGGAAATTGACGCCCGGCTGCGCCAAATGGGGGAAGCGGCGGGAGTGGAAGTATACTGCCGGCAGACGAATTACGAGGGCGAGTTCGTGGAATGGATAGCGGAGCTCGGGACGGAGGATTTTCTCATCCTGAATCCGGGCGCTTGGACGCACACGCAACACAGCATTTACGACGCGATCAAGGGGACCGGAACGCCGGCGATCGAGGTGCATCTGTCGAATATCCATGCGCGCGAGGCTTTCCGCGCTCAATCCGTCGTGGCGGGCGCCTGCGCCGGCCAGATCTGCGGGCTGGGGGAGGACAGTTACTATTTAGCCATGAACTATGCCTTGAAACGCGTGAGACCGGAACAAAAAGATGGAAGAATGTAGAGCGAGGCGGCTGGCCGCGCTGCGAGCCGCGATGGGGAGGGAGGGCGTTGACGCCGTGCTGGCCGAGTCGGCGGCGAACGTATATTATATGAGCGGCTTCACCGGCACGAGTGGCGCCTTGCTCATCACGGCCGGCGAGCAATATCTGCTGACGGATTCGCGTTATCTGGAACAGGCGGAGATCGAAGCAGTGGGATTTGCGGCGCGCGATACGCAAAAAAACTTTTTCGGCCGCATGGCCGGGATTGTGCCGCCGGACGCTGTTTGGGGCCTGGAAGATGAGGCGATGACGATTTCCCGCCACGCCGCTTGGCGCGAGGCTTTTCCCCAGGCGCGGGAGCGGCGGTTCTCCGCTTTTCTGACGGCGGCGCGCCAGGTCAAGGATACAAAGGAACTGGAAATAATGCGACGGGGCGTGGCCGTCACGGATGAGGCTTTTCGTTATATTCTCGGCGAAATGGGCGCGGGGGTAACAGAAAACTATATCGCGCGCCGCATAGAGTATTTTTTGCGCGACCACGGCGCATCCATGCCGGCCTTCACTTTTATCGTGGCCTCCGGCGCCCGGGGTGCCATGCCGCATGGCACGGCGACGGACAAACCCTTGAGTGTGGGCGATTTGGTGGTTATGGATTTCGGCGGCGTTTTTTCCGGCTATCACAGCGATTTTACGCGCACGGTCTGCGTGGGTCGCGCCGATGCCTGGCAGCGCGAGATTCACGCCGTCACGCTGGAGGCGCAATTGGCGGGCGTTGCCGCCCTGCGCGCCGGCCGGAGCGGGCGTGAAGTGGACGCCGCCGCGCGCGATGTGATCAGAGCAGCCGGCTACGGGGAATATTTTACCCATTCGCTCGGACATTCCCTGGGGCTGGAGATACATGAGAAGCCTGTTTTAAGCGAAAAAGAGGATGCGCGGCTGGAGGCCGGTATGTTGATTACGGTGGAGCCGGGAATTTATCTGCCGGGGCGGGGGGGCGTGCGGATCGAGGATGTGGCGCTGGTGACGGAGAGCGGGGCGGAGGTGCTGACGCAGTCTCCGAGAGAATTGATAATCGTTTAGGCTAAGGACTCGATTTTCCTCAAAAAGCAACAAGGTCACTGCCGCGCGCTGGTCAGCACCCGCCAATAAAGCAATAGCCAGAAACGCGAAAAGCCGGAAGATTGAGATACGAATCTCTTTCTTCCGGCCCGGCTTTTTCAGCCCAATATCTAGATTGGACAAACTTACTGGTGCGGCCAAGAGGACTTGAACCTCCACGCCCTCACGGGCAATAGAACCTAAATCTATCGCGTCTGCCAGTTTCGCCATAGCCGCATGTCTTCATTATAAGGCAAATTTTCCGTTC
>JAISQG010000030.1 GCA_031274335.1 Gracilibacteraceae bacterium | reverse complement strand
CAGCACGGGGAACCCAATTCACATTCACATTTACCCAAATAGGGTGCTGATATACAACGACGGCAGACTGCCGGAAAACTGGACTGTGGAAAAACTGTTCTCAGCGCACACGTCTATGCCGCACAATCCGCTGATAGCAGGTGCGTTTTTCCGCTCGGGACAGATTGAGGCTTGGGGGCGAGGAATAGAGAAAATCACCGACTCTTGCAGATATTGGGGCAAGCCGGAACCGTTCTACGAGGTTCATTCAAACGACGTGATGATAGGCTTTAACACCGAATCGCAGTTCGGTGAAAAGTTCGGTGAAAAGTTCGGTGAAAACCAGACGCAAATCAAAGTTTTGGAAATTATGCTCCGAAACCCAAAAGCGAGTGCAAAGACGATAGGCGCTGAAATCGGCATTACCACCCGCGGAGCTGAAAAAGTTATCCGCACACTCAAAGAGGCAGGCTTGATTGAGCGTGTCGGCGCGGCAAAAGGCGGACATTGGATAGTTAAATAGCTATGTCTTGGTGTAAAGACTGCCGCCGCGAAACGGCAAAAGAAGTACGCAAACGATATTGACAAGGGGCAGACATACAACCACGAAATTGTAGGGGCGGATAATATCCGCCCGGACCTAAGGAAACGCCCTAAAGAAGGTCTTTTTCCAGGGCGGTGCGCAGGGCGTCGGCTGTGGTTTCCGCTCCCAGTTTCAGGTAAATCATATTGAGGAGCGATTTCACCGTGTTGACGGACAAATTGAGGTGGGCGGCGCTTTCGGAGCGGGAGAGGCCGTGGTATAAATCGGTGAGCACCTCTTTTTCCCTGGACGACAGCGAAATTTCGTCGCCCAGCCGGTTCGCGAGGCGGTAGGCCGCTGTCACGGCCAGCCTCCTCTTGGCGTAGGTCGCCGATTTGCTGTTTATTTTTTCCAGCCATTCCCGCGGAATTCCGGCGCTCCCGTCTTTCAGGGCCGCGGTCGTCAGCGTTCGCATGTCCTGACCCATTTCGATGAACGGCATGTCGAGTCTGTTGCTTTCCGCGAGGCCGTAAGCCTGTTCCAGCGCATCGAGCGCCCCGGCCCGGTTTTTGATCTGATAAAGGCAGGCCGCCTGCAGCACTTTGCCCTCTAAGCGGCCAAAAAGCACGCCGCGCGCGGGCTGGCTTTCCAAGAAGGCCAGGAGGTCATAATACCTTTCCCCAGCATAGTAAATTTTCATGCGGATTACATTGGCAAATTCTGCCAAAAAAGAGGGGAACTCGCTTTCGTCCAGGTCGCCGCGCAGCCAGGCGGCCGCGTGTCTGTGCTGGCCGGCCAGGACGTGGTACCAGCTTGTCACGATGTCATAGGTGATCTGCCGCGTGGGGTATTCCTCGCAGTCAAGCTGGCGCTCTATTTCCGGCAGCAGCTCCTCGATTTGCCCGGTGTCGCCCCGCGCGGCGGCGATGCGCAAAAGGTAAAACAGCGCCCGGCTGCGGATGTCATGCTGGCCGCCCGTTTCGGCTTTGGCGGCGGCTTCCTCGATGCAGGTGCGCGCGGCCCGGAGGTCGGCCCGGTAATAAAACAATTCGCCCCGCGCCAGGTCGTCCAGCCCGGACATACAGCCGCCCATTGCGCCGGCGGCGTGAGGCACGGCCCGCGTGAGCGCTCCGATGAATTCTTCCTGCGCGCCGGGGCGCGTCGTCCCCACCCGTGAGGCCCACGTCCCGATGCTCATCTTCGTCGACTGGCCCTTGGCTTCATAGGGCGTAAGCCGGTAATAATGATTCGCCCTGGCCATCGGCGCGTCGAAATCATAGCGATCCGTCGCCGGCGCGGCTAAAAAGCCCGTAACAGCGATGGCTTCGTAAACGCCGGCCAGGACGCGATTGGTGAAAGGCGACGGCGGCAGGGCGGAAAAACGGCGCACGTATTTTTCGCATTCCGCCAGCGCGTCGGACAGACGCGACAAGCTCATGAGCAGCCGGTTGCGCAACACATAGTACGTCACGTTTTTTTCCAGCGTGCCGGGCGGCGCCGCATCGAATATGCCCAAAATAAACCTGGCGCTGTTCACGGGCAGCTGCAGGGCGAATTCACGGGCGATGCCGATAATGGCGTCGTATTCTCCCGCCTTTTCGTAGTAAGAGATCGCGTCGATTTTTTGCCCGTGCGCGTCGCACCAGCGTGCGGCCGCGCACAGTGTCTCCCGGATTTCGCCTGCGGAAAGCAGATCTGTTTTTTCCCGCAAAAAATCGAGAAACAGCTGGTGAATCTGAAAAGCGTCGAGATAGGCGTCATAGCGGATAAAGGAAACAGTGCGCTCCAGCGGCGGGCTTTCCTCACCCGTGACGGACCGCGCCAGCTCCACCGGCAATTGGACGAGGAGGGAGAGCTTCAGCAGCGCATTTTTTTCTTTTTCATCCAATTTTGAGAAAATTTCCCTGTCGATAAGCTGAAAAATCTGCCGCCGCATGGCGGAGCGGGCCTGGCTCTCATAAACCGTGGCGTTTTTCAGCGACAAAGCGACAAGGTTCACGGCGAAAGCCCAGCCGCCTGTGTCGCGGTAAATGTCGGCGATCACGGAACGCGGCTGGTCGATGCCCAGTTTTTGCAGCAAAGCGGCGATTTCGCTTTCCGTGAAGCTGATGTCCTCTTCGCTGATGCCGGCGATGCCGCCCGGCGGGGCGTTCGGGCCGACGAGCGGCGGCGTGCGGGAGATAAAGACCGTTTTCAGGTTCGCGAAGCTGAAAAGCTGCGTCATCAGGAAATCGATGACCGGTG
>JAISQG010000212.1 GCA_031274335.1 Gracilibacteraceae bacterium | reverse complement strand
GCTTCCTACGCGGCGGCCAACGGCTATGTGATCCAGATCGCGGCGCCGGACGCCAGCTTCGGCGGCGACGCTTCCCTTGGCGGCTACACGCTCGGCGGGCCGACGCTCGTGCAGGACGTGGCCGGGCTGCTCCGGCTTTACGGCAGCGACCGCTATGGCACGAATTACGCCATGCGCGACGCCCTGACCTTCATGTATGAAAACCTGTATTTCGCCAACGGCGTCACGCTCGTGGACGCGCTGACCGGCTCGGCTCTCGCGGCCAAAACCCGGTCGGTCATCCTGCTCACGCCGGAAAACGACCCGTCAAACCTGGACTTCGGCCCGGCGACATTGGAAACCAAAATTTACGGTTTCGGCGGCCCCAAGGTATAACCCGGATCCTAAGGGAAACGCTGATTAATTAAAGAGATTGCGGGTCGAGCCCGCAATGACGCCCTGGAATCATTGAAACGCGGGGGTGGCTGAAAGCCGCCCCCGTGTTTCTCGGGCGGGTTATCCACTATCCACACTATCCACTACCCACTACCCACTACCCACTACCCACTACCCACTCTTGCGTTGCCCGGAGCTTGCAATCCGCCCCTACAATTTCCTGGTTGTATTGATGATGTCATTCGCCGCAAAAATCCTTAGCAAATGCGCGGCAGCCCTTCCCCGTAAAGCGAGTCGAGAATCCGCCGTCCGCCCAGCGCCGTGCGCAAAATGACCGGCGGCTCCGCCCCCGGCAATTTCTCGTCCGGCGCGGGCAAAGCCTCGGTGCGGCCGATGCGCGCCGCCTGAGCGCCCAGGGGAAAAGCGCGCAGCAGCTCCAGCGCCCGCTCCGCGTCCGCGTCCGCGACCAGGCAGATAAATTTGCCCTCGTTGGCCATATAAAGCGGGTCAAGGCCCAACAAAGCACAAAACCTTTCCACATCCGCGTCCACGGGTATGGCGCTTTCCTCCGCTTCGATTCTCAGCCCCGCCGCGGCCGCCATTTCATTCAGGACGGTGGCCAGCCCCCCGCGCGTCACGTCGCGCATGGCCCGCACACGCACGCCGCCCGCAAGCAATGCTTCCGCCGGCGGGCCGAGATCGGCGCAATCGCTCATGATGTTGTTCTCTATGCCGAGACGGCGCGAAAGGATGGCGGCATGGTGGTTGCCGAGAGGCCCGCTCAGAATGACGGCGTCGCCCGCCCGCGCGTCCGCCGCGCCCGGTGTCAGCGCCCACTGCCGGCAGCCGATGCCGGCCGTATTGATGAAAATGCCGCCCGCGTCGTCGCCAGAATTTTCAATCACCTTCGTGTCCCCGGCGACGATTTGCACGCCCGCCGCCCGCGCCGCCTGAGCCATAGAGCCGGCGACGCGCTCCAGCAAGCCTATTTCCAGGCCTTCCCGCAGGACAAATCCCGCCGAAAGATACAGGGGCCGAGCGCCGCTCATCCACAAATCGTTCACCGTGCCGCAGACGGCGAGCTTGCCGATGTCGCCGCCCGGAAATTCCGGCGGCGTCACGACGAAGGTGTCCGTCGTCATGGCCAGGGGGTAATCCAGGCGCGGCAAGGCCGCCGCGTCCTCCATGCGGTCAAGATGTTCGTTTCCCAGCCGGCGCCGAAACACTTCCGTCACCAGTTCCCGCGTTTCCTGCCCGCCGCTGCCGTGCGCCATTGTTATTTTCATACCGCGTACCTGTACCAGATGCCGCAGGCGCCCTCCGCCGAAACCATACAGGGGCCCCGCGCATGCATGGGCGTGCAGGCCCGGCGAAAAAGCGGGCATTCCGGCGGCGTTATTCTGCCCAGGATGACCTCGCCGCATTGGCAGCCGTCCGGCTCGTTTTCCGCCGCTGCCGCCGCCGGCAAGGAACCGGCGTCATACTCCCGGTATTCCTCCCGCAAATAATAGCCGGAATCCGCTATTTCCCCCATGCCGCGCCACGCCGCCGCGCCGGGCGTGAAATATTTTTCCACGCAGGCCAGCGCCCGCGGATTCCCTTCGGCCCGCACGGCGGAAGGGTAGGCGTTCAGAACATCCGCCGTCCCGTTTTGCGCCATGCGCATAAGAGCGTAAAGCGCGCGCAGGATTTCCGTGCCGCTGAATCCGCCGACGACAAAAGGCCGCCCGTAGCGGCGCGCGAGAGGGCGGAAGGCATCCGCCCCGATGACCGCGCTCACGTGCCCCGGCGCCAGGAAAGCGCCAATGCCGCTGTCCGTGCGGCAGACATAGTGCAAAACGGGGATAACGCGGCGCAAAGCCGTGAGAAAACGCACGTTGCGCAAGCCCGCGCGCTGTATTTGCTCCAGCGCCAGCGCGTACACCGGCGCCGTCGTTTCAAAACCCACGGCGGCGACGACGTATTGCCGCGCCGGATGCGCCTGAGCCTGCTCCAGCACTTCCCGGAGCGAATACATGAGCAGGACGTCCGCCCCCTCGCCCTTGGCTTCGCTCAAAGACAGGCGGCTGCCCGGCACTTTGATCATATCGCCGAAAGTCGCCAGCGTCACGCCTTCCTCCAGCGCCAGCTCCACGGCGCGGTCGATATAGGCGGCCGGCGTCACGCAAACCGGGCAGCCCGGCCCGGAAATCAGCCGCAGGGACGGAGAAATCATGTTTTTGATGCCGTGGCGGAAAATAGCCGCCGTATGTGTGCCGCACACTTCCATGATGCGCAATTCTTCCCCGCGATAGTCTCGCAAAGCCGCGGCGAGGTCAGAGGCCGGCATGAAAAGAATCCTCCGCGTCCGCGAACAGACTGATCAGGTCTTCCGCCAGATCCTCCCGCATCACTTCCAGCGCGCAGCCGGCGTGCACAAGGACGTAATCGCCGACTTTCGCCCGCACCACGCCGAGGTTGACGGCGACAAGGCTACCGCCGAAATCCACCCGCCCGGTGTTGTCTTCAATAGAAATAATTTTGCCCGGCAAAGCCACGCACATATTTTAACGCTCCGTTTCTGACCGCGCGCCCGCGCGGCGGTTTCACTCCCCGGCAGTATACCACAGCGCGGAACCAAATTCAACTTTTGCGCGCACGTTGCAGGGTTCAAGCTCGTCATTGCGGGCTTGACCCGCAATCTCAGTCAGTATCATTTCGTCATTGCGGGCTTGACCCGCAATCGCCATAAAGAGACGGATGCGGATAATATCCGCCCCTAAAATGCTTCTGAAACCTGTCGGTAAACGTGAACTGGTATCAATTGCCCTCCAGTTTGGAAAACAGGGCGTCCACGCTGTCAAAGACGGGACGCTCTCCCGCCGCTATCTTCGCCTTCGCGTCCAGAATTTCCCCGCGGAGCTCGTCAAGATACTTTTTTGGGTACACGACGACGGGCATCAGATAAATCGCGCCGTCCTTCTCGGTCACTTCCAGCTTGTCGCCCTCCGCGATCCCAAGCCTGTCAACGATTTCTTTGGGTATGGTAATTTGCGACTTCGCGCGCAGTTCTGCTAACATAAGCGCATCTCCTTTCCGACATTCCAACTTTCCAACTTTCCTACTCAGTAGTATACGCCGAATGTCGGAAAAAATCAAGAAGATTTCTACTGGTTGTCTCAGGCTTCAAACGCTGTCAGTTACTGTTCATTTTGGGTTCAATCGGAAGTTTTGCGCGTAAAATAACCGTGAACCCCTGTCATTGCTGGAACTCACGGCTAACAAGATACTTGCGCAAAATTTTCAGATTGCCCATGA
>JAISQG010000180.1 GCA_031274335.1 Gracilibacteraceae bacterium | reverse complement strand
CTCTCAAAGCCCGGATGTAATCCTGGCGCCCGCCAACCTGTGGTGGTGCAAAGACACGTCCCTGCCGGGGATACGGGCGGCTACGGTATTCCTGTGGGCAAAATTGTTCAGCCTTCCAGTGATTTCGGCAGTAAATTTGTAACATCAAACCACTGCTGCCAGCTTAAGGGCGAAACAGGAATTTGCGCGCATCATCTTCTCTTCGCAGATGCCCCATTTTGCAGAAGTTACCCAAAAGAGAAATATGCAAAAAGCACTTAAGTTGACAGCAGTGTAACGAAGGCTAAAACGAAAAAGCAGTTTCCGGGAAGGGGGTTACGCCTTATCAAAGAAGATACTTGCCTACGGATAAAAAATTTCAAGGCAGACAAGCCTTATGCTGATGTGATTCACAGGACTTCTCTGCACTCAACCTGCGGGTTTGGGGGCATGTTCGGGACTTTCACCCTATAGCGAACGCCCATGCCGGGTGCACTAATTCGAAAAGGCGGTCAATGCGCCGCCTTTTCATCTGAGACCCATTTTGCTGAGCGACTGACAGAACTTTTCCATGTTAAAGTGAATTGCCTTAAAAAACTTGAAATTGCTGTATTCTTACTATTCTAATGAAATCACACACAGATTCTCTACGGGAAGAGAAAGTTACGTGGTAGTCATAAATCTTCGCTTTTGCCAGCAACGCAAAGAAATTCTGTCAGTCACTCGGCCCATTTTGTTCAATCTCACACGCTGGCTTTTATTTTGCGCGCTTCCTGCGTCAAAACCGGCAATATCTCAAAAAGATCTCCTGCAATACCGAAATCAGCAATGTCAAATATAGGCGCATCGGCGTCCTTATTGATCGCGACAATAATATCGGAGCTGGACATACCAGCTCTGTGCTGAATAGCGCCGGAGATGCCGCAGGCAATGTAGATTTTGGGGCCGACAGTTTTTCCGGTCTGACCAACCTGATGAGCATGTGGAATCCAGCCGGCATCTACAGCTGCGCGTGATGCGCCTACAGTCCCTCCCAGCGCGTCAGCCAGGTCGCGAATGTAGGAAAAATTCTCCGCTTTGCCCAGACCTCGCCCACCCGAGACGATGATTTCCGCATTCTCCAGATCGATCGAATCGCCGGCGGCCTCCTGTATTTGTTTTAACAGACGGGTACGGACGAGACCTTCCTTAACCTGGATATGTTCTTGTATTACCGGAACTTTCCGCGTATTGTCAGGTTCGTTTCGCTTGAATACGCCGGGACGGATAGTGCCGATTTGAGGGCGAGTGTCCGGACAAAGGATAGTGGCCATTAAATTACCGCCAAAAGCGGGGCGGGTCCACGCCACGTTGCCGCTCTCTGCATCCACGTCCAGCCCCGTGCAGTCTGCCGTCAGGCCGGTTCTCAGGCGACATGCCAGTCGTGGCCCCATATCCCTTCCGATATTGGTGGCGCCAATCAAAATGGTTGTCGGAGCATATTTCTCAACCAAAGTGAAAAAGGCATGAGTATAGGCTTCCGTGGCATAGCGCTCATAATCTTTTCCGTCCACTGCAATGACGGAATCCGCGCCATGGGCGACAGCGGCCTGTATAGCCTCTGCAATGCCGCTTCCGATCACCACGGCAATCAATTTCCCCCCCTGAGCATCGGCTAAACGTCGCCCTGGCCCCAGCAACTCCAGTCCGACGCTTCGCGCATTGCCATGAGATTCGGTTTCAATGAAGACCCAAAGATCCTGATTTTTTGCCTGCATCGCCTCTTTCACCTCGCCTGGCCCGCATTGGGGGTAAACAGCATATCGAATAATTTTTTAGCGGATGCCGAATAAGTTCCCTCCCGGATGATGAGGCCGTTTTTCCTGGCGGGAGGAGTGAAGGTTTTCTTCACTTTGGTCGGAGAACCCTTCAGACCCGCACGCGTCACGTCCAGCGAAACTTCCCTGGACGTGAGCAGAGAAATTTCCGCACGGCTCGCTGCAATCCTGCTTTTGATGGAGGCGTAACGCGGATCAAAAGGTGTTTTGGTTACGGTGATCACACATGGCCTCTGCACCGCCAGCACCTCATACCCCTCTTCGACTTCGCGTCTGACGGTAAGCTCGTTGTCTTCCAGCGCCGCCCTGACGACGTAAGTCACCTGCGGATAATCCAGATGTTCGGCAATTTCCGGCCCAACCTGGGCCGTATCGCCGTCAATGGCCTGTTTCCCGCAGAATATCACATCGAATCTGCCCTCCCCGATCTCAATGGTTTTGATGGCCTGAGAGAGAATGTAGCTTGTCGCCAGCGTGTCGGATCCGCCAAAAACACGATCGCTGAGCAGATACGCTTTGTCCCCGCCGACAGACAGGCATTCGCGCAGCGCTTTTTCCGCCTGTGGCGGCCCCATTGACAGAACGACAATCCGCCCGCCCGCCTCGTCTTTCATTCGTGCGGCTATTTCCAAAGCATAAGCGTCAAAGGGGTTTACTATACTGGGGACCCCTGCCCGGATCAGCGTGTTGGTGACAGGATCGATCCTGATCTCCGTCGTATCCGGGACCTGTTTGATGCAAACGAGCATATTCACAGGCAATACCTCCGATTCATGTTGTGCTGAATTATTGGGGCATCTAGACCAGCGCGTCGTCGCTTCCCAGAATGTAGCTGCCGGCAATCACCCGCTGAAGGTCGGAAACGCCCTCGATGTGCGGAGCAATCAGCGCATCTCTCAGGAAACGTTCCACTTTGTATTCTTCGGTAACGCCATAAGCGCCCAGCACATTCATTGCCAGTAAGTTGGTCTCGACGGCAACGTCAGATACAAACGCCTTGACCATACCGACCCACGCTTTCATATGTTCTATCCTGGAGTGGTCATCGCTCTCTTCGGATAATTTGCGAGTGAGCAGACGGGCACTCTCCAGTTTTGCGGCTATTTGGGCTATCTTGAGCTGAATCGATGGAAATTTTGAAATGGGCTTGTCGCGATGCATCTTTTCTTTGGCATATTTTACAGCCAGCGCGTACGACGTTGCCATGGTGCCCACGAAAGTCGCGCAAAGAGCAACCTTGCTGTGCGCCACCGTACCCAGCAAAACGGGAAAGCCTTCGCCAGGTTTGCCCAGGATGCCGGATTCGTGAACTTTCACATTATCCAAAAATACGTCATATATGGCACTGCCCCTCATCCCGACAACGTCCCACGGAGTGGAGGTGGAGTATCCTTCGCCGAGCTTGTCGAAAACGAAAGCGGTGATGCTTTGCGTTTCAGAATCGCGGGCAAATAAAAGAATCGGCCCGCTGTAGGCGGCGTTGGTTATAAAACGCTTTGTACCGTTCAGGATATAATATTCGCCCTCTTTTTTAGCTGTCGTGGTGATTTGTTTCGGGTCCGACCCGGTTCCGGGCTCGGTGAAGGCGAGCGAGCCCCGAAATTCTCCGCGAATGCCTGCCGGAACATATTTTTTTATCTGCTCTTCGTTTCCATAATTTTTGACCGCCTCTAAAAAAGAGATGCAGACCAGTAAAGAAACGCTGACGCTTGGGCAGACTTTGGCAATTTCCTCGTATGCACAGGACATGGCAATATAACCGGCGTCAACGCCGCCATAAGCTTCCGCAAAGGGAATCCCCGGTATTCCGGCATCCGCTATCGTCTTCATCAAGGCTTCGGGGACGCTGTGCGTTTTTTCGATTTCGTCGACATATTTCGTTATTTCTTTCGTCGCTATTTCGCGGGCAGTGTCCTGTACGATCTGTTGTATTTCATTGAGCCTGAACTCCATACTTATCCTCCATACCGTTATTTGACGTGCGGCTCTTCATTCAACCGGCAATACACGCTCAGGGGAGCGAAGCCCGCTCGGTTCCCCTGAGCGTGAACGTTTATGCGGGCCCCGGAAGGACTATCTCGGCCCCATGCGCACCGCGCCATCCAGCCGGACGGTTTCGCCGTTCATATAACCATTTTCCACCATAAACTGCACAAGGCTGCCGAATTCGGCCGGGTTGCCCAGTCTTTGAGGGAATGGAACCTGCCTGGCAAGGGATTCAATGACTTCAGCGGATAGGGTGTCGGCCATGGGCGTAAGGAAGGTGGACGGCGCGATGGTGCACACGCGAATGGCGTTTCTGGCCAGATCTCTGGCGGCCGTCAGCGTCAGGCTGACGATGCCGCCTTTCGAGGCCGAATAGGCGGCCTGCCCTATCTGGCCTTCGAAAGCGGCGGCGGAGGCGGTGTTGATGATCACGCCCCGTTCTTCGTCTTCATCTGTCGTATTTTTGCTCATCTCCCAGGCGACTTTGCTTAGCGTGTTGAAGGTGCCAATCAGGTTGATATTGATGACTTTTTTGAAGTCGTCCAGCGGGATCGGCCCCTCTTTGCCGAGGATTCGTTTGGGGGGCGCAATTCCGGCGCAGTTGACCAGGATGTGTATGGCCCCAAATTTTTTCACGGCTGCGGCGCACAGCGCCGAGACATCCGCCTCGGAGGTAACGTCTGTTTTGACGAAAAGACACTTTTCGCCAAGCTCTTTTTCAATCGCCTTTCCGCGTTCCTCGTTCAGGTCGCAGATGACCACGCTGGCGCCGGCGGCATGAAACCTGCGTATGCAAACTTCACCGAAACCAGAAGCTCCACCCGTCGCGACAAGCGTCTTTCCATTGATCTTCATTATGTTCATCCTCCTCAGCTGATTGATTTTTTGCAGGATTATTCGTCGTCGATTTTCAATACAACCGCATCGCCTTGCGCCAGACCACCGCAAATCGTGGCAAGGGCGTACCCGCCGCCTTTACGTTTCAATACCTCGACGGCGTGCATGGCAATACGCAGGCCACTGGCCCCGACCGGGTGGCCAATCGCAATAGCGCCGCCATCCACATTGGTTATGTCCCGCAGCTTTTGGGTAAGGCCATCATCCCCTTCGCCCAGTATTTTCGTAGAGACCAGCGGCATAGCGGCGAAGGCCTCATTGATTTCGATGGTCTTGAAGTCGTGAAGTTTCAGCCCGGTTTTGTCTAACGCCTTTTTGATGGCTACAGCCGGAGCTACCGCAATCTCGCGCGGCTTCGTGGCGATACTCACAACATCGACCAGCGTCGCAACGGGTTTTACTCCGAGGGCGTCGGCTTTTGCCCTGGTAGTCAGCATAATGCCGGAGGCGCCTGCTCCAAGCCCTGGCGAATTGCCGGCAGTCATGGTCGGGCTCCCGTAAATAGTAGGCAGTTTGGCCAATTTTTCCACGCTCGTGCCCGGACGAGGATTTGCATCCCTGTCAAACACCAGGGGCGGATTTTTTTTGTCCTGCGGGATTTCAACCGGGAAAATTTCGTTCTTCAGGTAACCTTTTTCCTCGGCCTGCGCATATTGAGCCTGACTGCGGGCCGCCCATTCATCCTGCATTTCTCTGGAAACGCCGTGTTCCAAAGCCACCTCGCCCGCGTCTACCGCCAAAACGCCAAAGCCGGGGACGCCGAAGTTAAACAGCATATCGACCAGCTTCAAATCGCCCAGGCGAGTGCCGTTCCAGCGATACTCCGGAGGAACATACAACGTGACGCGACTCATGTTGTCCACGCCCAGGGCAATGCTGACATTGGCCTCTCCCAGCTTCAAATTTCTCATCGACTGCTGAAGAGCCGTCGTCGAGGAACAGCAAGCTCTGTCAATGTTGTTGGAAAGCGTATCATCCCGCAGCCCGGCCCTCAGCAACGCCTGCCGCGCAATAATATCCGTCTGAGTGACAGCTTCGGCGAACATGCACAGACCCAGATTCACGTCGTTGATTTCGTCCGTCGCGACAGCGGTGCGCCTGACGAGTTCCCGAATGACCCATTCCGCCAATTTTGAGCTGGGAACCTCTTTGCAGACGCCGCCAAATTTGTCAAAT
>JAISQG010000155.1 GCA_031274335.1 Gracilibacteraceae bacterium | reverse complement strand
ATTCTGGCGCCCGGCGTCAGATTTTGATAATAAACTCTCCCGTCGCGAAGCAGGGCGTTTAATAAACCGGATTAGAAAACGGTGATTTCAGCCATGCGGAGCGACCGCCCGTCTGGAGTCACCGAAACCGAGGGGGCGTGGAAGATGGGCGACTAAAACGACGGATGTCGCCCGCGAAACCCGCTAATTTCCCGGATTGCAGCGGGCGGCTCGCACATCTTCCACGCTTTGAAACCAAGGTGACGAAGACGGGCGACTCTCCCGTCGCGAAGCAGGGCGTTTAATTAAGGAGGTACTGGGTATGACAGCAACAGCGCAAAGAACTGATCAAAACACGCTCGTGGAAGCGTTGATCAACATTGCCGGCGAGCAGGACGTGGTCACCGGACGGGTGGCTATGTACGCTTACGGCTATGACGCAACCTTGCTTTTCGGTGTGCCGCGGGCCGTGGTGTTTCCGGAATCGACGCAGGAAGTGGTGGACATCGTCAACTACTGCCGCTCCGCGGGAGTCAACATCGTTCCGCGCGGCGCCGGCACAAACGAGAGCGGCGGCACGATTCCGGTGGACAATTGCATCATCATGAACTGCTGCCGCATGAAAAAAGTCCTCGAAGTGGACCTCGATAATTATGTGGCGATTATCGAACCGGGTGTGGTGAATTACGATATTCAGGAAATGCTTGCCAAATATGGTTATTATTACCCTCCGGATCCCGCCAGCTACAAGGCTTCAACGATGGGCGGCAACGTGGGCGAATGCTCCGGCGGCCCGAAATGCTTCAAATACGGCGTGACACGCGATTATATTTACGGCATGGAATTTGTCACTTCCGACGGCAAAGTGCGCTGGGTCGGCGGCCGCGATTTCTGCAGCGAGCCCTTCTATGACATCACGCGCATGATGTGCGGCTCCGAGGGCACGCTGGGCTATATGACGAAATTCGCCATCCGCATTGAGCCTATTCCGGCGGCCAAACGCACGATGCTGGCTTTTTACAACGAGCCGGTGGACGCGGCCCAGTCCGTGGCGGATATCGTGGCCGCGGGCATTGTGCCGACGACTCTGGAAATGATGGACAATCTCATCATCAATACGGCGGAGGACGCGACCGGGGCCGGTTTGCCGCGCGACGCGGGCGCCATGCTTATCATTGAGGTGGACGGGCCGGCTTACGGCGATTTGGACGACCAGGTCAAAACGATCACCTCCGTCGTGGAAAAAGCGAAACCGAAACAGTTTAAGATAGCGACGACGGCGGCCGAGGTGGATGCCTGCTGGCTGGCGCGCCGCGTGGCCATCGGCTCGGTGGCGCACAGGGCGCCGTCCTATTCGATGCAGGACATCACTGTGCCTCGTTCCGAGTTTCCGCAGGCGGTGGCCGGCATCGTGAAAACATCGAAGGATTTTGATCTCGACATCGGAATTCTGGCTCATGCCGGCGACGGCAATTTCCACCCGCTCGTGCTTTTTGACCAGAGAAACAAGGAACAAAGCGAGCGCGTGCACAAAGCGGAAGCGGCTCTCGTGAAAATGGCGCTGGATCTGGGCGGCACGATGAGCGGCGAGCACGGAGTTGGCCTTTTGAAAAAGCCGCTCCTGACGAGCGAGTACGAACCGGTGACGATGGGGGCTTTCCGCAAAATCAAGCGGGCTTTTGACCCGATCAACCGCATGAACCCGACAAAAATATTCGATCTGTAAGCACAGGAGCCCGGCCCGGCGCCCGCATAGCGCCGGGCCGTTCCCTGACCGGCGTTTCCGGGCGCGGGGGATAACGTGAAAGAAAGCGAAGAACGGGAGCAGACGATACTGGTAGGCGAAGTCCTGAAGCCGCGGGGATTGAGCGGGGAACTGAAAGTGTACCCGCTGACAGACGACCCGCGGCGTTTTGAGTTGCTGGAAGAAGTGATTTTGCGCGGCGCCGGCGCGGAGGAAAGCCTGGCGGTGAAGCGGGCACGAACGGACGGCAAAATGGTTTATCTTTCATTGGACAAAATTGACAGCGCGGAGGCGGCAGAAAAATTCCGCGGGTTTGAGGTGCGCGTTCCGCGCGCGCAGTCGGTTCAGCTGCCGGAGGGACGCTGGCATTATTATGAGCTGGAAGGCATGGACGTATACAATAACGGAGTCCGGCTCGGAAAACTGGAGCGGATACTGGCTACGGGCGCCAACGATGTTTACATAGTGCGGGGAGAGACCGGCGAAATTTGCGTTCCCGCGATAAAAACCGTCGTTTTGCGGGTTGACGTGCCGGGCAGGCGCATGGATGTGGACATGCCGCCCGAATTGCTCTGAAGAGGGCGGCATGAAATTTACGATTTTGACGCTGTTTCCGGAAATGTTCGCGCCGCTTGACTGCAGCATATTGAAACGGGGGCGTGATGAGGGGCTGCTCGTATTTGACCTGGTCAATTTTCGCGATTTCGCCCTGAGCCGACATAAAAACGTTGACGACACGCCTTACGGCGGGGGAGGCGGCATGGTGCTGAAACCGGAACCGCTTTACGCGGCTCTGGCCGCTCTGCCTCCCCCCGCGGGCGCCCGGCGTGTGGCGCTGCTCACCCCGCAGGGCGCGCTGTTCAGCCAGAGCCGGGCCGCCGCCTTGGCCGCTTACGATGAATTAGTGCTGATTTGCGGGCATTACGAAGGCTTTGATGAACGGATCCGCGCTTTGGCTGACGAGGAAATATCCATCGGCGATTATGTGCTGACCGGGGGGGAACCGGCTGCGCTGGTCGTAATCGACGCCGTGGCCCGCCTGACACCGGGAGTGCTGGGACAGGAGGACGCCGCGCGGACGGATTCCCATGCCGGCGGGTTTCTCGAGCACCCGCATTATACCCGCCCGCCTCTTTTTGCCGGGCAAAGGGTGCCGGAAGTTCTTCTTTCGGGGGATCACGCCGCCATTGAGCGCTGGAGACGCAAAGAGAGCCTGAGACGTACATTTTTGCGCCGGCCGGATCTCGTGCCCGAGGCCGTCTGGCGGGAGGGCGATTACGCCATTCTGGAAGAACTGGCGGCGGAGGAAGAAACGGTGCGCCTTTGCCGGCCGCTTTGGGCGGGCGCGGCGCCCCCGGCGCGCAGACGAAAAGGCGGGGACAGGCATGGCTAACCTTTATCTGGCGCTGATTCACGCGCCGGTCTATAACAAGAATCGGGAAGCTGTGGCGACGTCGGTCACCAATCTCGACATTCATGACATTGCTCGCGCTTCCGCCACTTACGGCGTGGAGCGATACTATATTGTGCATCCCGCGCCGGCGCAGCAGGATATTGTGCGGCGGATAATGAGCTTTTGGCGGGAAGGGGCGGGCGCCGCTTATAATCCCAACCGCTTTGAGGCCCTCTCCCTCGTGCGAATAATGGATACGTTGCCCCGGGTTTTGGCCGATATACAGGCGCTGGAACCCGGCCGGCGCGTTTACACCGTGGCCACCGGCGCCCGGGCGGACGGACGGGCGGAAATGACCGGCTACGCGGAGCTGCGAAACCGGGTGCGCACTGAGGAAAACAGCGCCTATCTCCTGCTTTTTGGCACAGGCTGGGGGCTCCTGCGCGAGGAAGCGGATGCGGCGGACCATATCCTGCCGCCTGTTTGCGGGCCGGGCGATTACAATCACCTTTCGGTGCGCTCGGCGGTGTCCGTGATTCTCGACCGGCTACGGGGCCGGTGATCTTTATTAGGAGGGAAAAATATGAGCCTGACGGAGGAAATCAAGGAATTTGCCTTGGATATCGGTTACTGTAAGGCGGGAGTCACGACGGCGGACGATTTTACGGACTATATAGAGGATGTGAAAAGCCGGGGCGTGGATTATGACTTTTACCAGGCCCATCTCCGCAAGCCGCTGGAAAGCGCCAGGCCGCGCCTGGGCCTGCCGGATGCCCGCTCCATCGTCGTCATGGCCCTGGATTACGGGCGGATTGCTTTTCCGCCCTCTTTGCTGGGAAAAATCGGACGTATTTACCAGGCCCGCTGCTACAACACGCCCCCGCACCGGCTTAACGGAGCGCGGCTGCAGCTGATGCGGGATTTTCTCCGCCAAAACGGCTGCGAACTCACGGCAGACAGCTTTTTCCTGCCGGCGCGCCCTGTGGCGGTCAGGGCGGGAATCGCCGGCGTGAGCGCTAACAATTTCGCCTTTGTGGAAGGGGCCGGTTCTTTTGTCGTCATCAGCTGGGTGATAGTGGACAAAGAACTGGATTATGACGAGCCGGCCGCCTTCGCGCCATGTCCGGAAGGATGCGACGCTTGCCGGAAAGCCTGCCCGACCCAGGCTCTTTACGCGCCCTACCGCCTGAATCCGCGCCGCTGCCTGGCTTTTCTGGCCTGGATGACGCAGGAAGGCCGGCCCATGACCGACCCGGTTATCGCGCCGGAACTGCGGGAACTCATGGGCGCGCACATTCACGGCTGCGATCTCTGTCAGGAAGCCTGCCCGCGCAACCACGCCCGACTCAGGGCCGCCTGGCCGGAAGACCCTTTTCTCACGGAGCTGGCAGGCGATTTTTCCCTCGTGAAGCTGTTGCAGGCGGAAGACGAATTCATGCGCCGCCGCGTCACGCCGATCATGTACAATTACATCCAAGAAAAGAAATATTTCCAGCGCAACGCGGCCATCGCCCTGGGCAACGAGGGCGACCCGGAATCAGTGCCGGCTTTGCGCGGCGCGCTGCGGGATCCGGAAGGAATGGTGCGAGGCTATGCCGCTTGGGCGCTGGGCAAAATCGGCGGCGCCGGGGCCAGGCAGGCGTTGGAAGACGCTCTCCGCGGAGAGCGGGATCCGTTTGCCCGGCAGGAAATGGAAGCCTCCCTTCGGCAAAGCTGACCTGGTGCGAGCCTGGACAGTCCTAAGTTGGCGATAAAAAATACTTTTCGACAAATTACGACCTTTTTTGCTTCGCCCTCCCGTGTAATTCGCGTTTGGGGCGCCCAAACCGCCGCGCCATACGTGAATGTTTACACAATTTATGCTAATCAGTCGAATTTTGTGACATAATGTCCTAAGACTACTTTGCCGCGCTGTTTTTTACGTTTTTTCACACAGAAAATTTCCCTTTTGCATAAACATGTGATACAATCAGAGTAAGACCCGCAGCCAAAAAATATGCAGGAGGTAAAACCATGGCAAATAAAGCAGGGCGCTCTCATAAACTGAGCAGACGCTCCTTTCTGAAATTGGCCGGCGGTACGGGCGCTTTGGGTTTGACTTTGGGCTTGGCCGGATGCGGCAAAGCCGCCACCGCCGACAGAGCCGCCGGAGCGGAAGGCTGGCTGCCGAGCCAGTACAATATACCCGGCGGGTGGCCGGTTCAAGTGCGAGGGCGCGTGGCCATTGCCGCAGACAACCCCTCCATCACGCGGGACAACGAAAAATGCATTCTTTGCGGCCAGTGTATCGAAGTATGCAAAAATATCCAGAGCGTGTTCGACTACTACGAGCTGCCTTTCAAGGAAGAAATCATCTGCATTCACTGCGGGCAATGTACGCACTGGTGCCCGTCGGGCGCTATCACGGAAGTGGACGAAACAGAAAAAGTCCTGGCGGCTTTGCGCGACCCGGACAAATTCACCGTCGTGCAGATGGCGCCGTCCACTCGCGTCGGCCTCGGTGAGGAATTCGGCTTTCCCACCGGAGCGAATGTGGAAAGGCTGCAATACGCCGCTCTGTATGAACTGGGCTTTGACGCCGTGTTTGACACGAATTTTTCCGCCGACCTCACGATCATGGAGGAAGGCTCGGAACTCGTGCGCCGCGTCCTCGGCGTGAATGAGCATGGTGGCCATGCCAACAACACCCTGCCGCAGTTTACATCCTGTTGCCCCGGCTGGGTGAAATTTGTCGAATATTATTATCCCGACCTGATTGAGCATCTGTCCTCCTCCAAATCGCCGCAGCAGATGACGGCGCCGCTTTATAAAACCTATTACGCCGATATGAACAATATTCCCCCGGAAAAAATATTTTCCGTCTCCATCATGCCCTGCACGGCAAAAAAATTCGAGGCGGCGCGGCCGGAGATGAACGCGGCCAGCCAGCTGAAAGACAACTCGGCCATCACGCCCGACACGGACGTGGTGCTGACGGTGCGGGAATTGGCGCGCCTGATCAAGAGCCAGGGCATCCATTTCAACGCGCTGGCGGAAACGGATTGCGATAAAATCATGGGCGAATACACGGGCGCGGGCGCTATTTTCGGCGCGTCGGGCGGCGTGATGGAAGCAGCTGTTCGCAGCGCCTATTTCCTCATCACCGGGGAACAGCCGCCGGAGAGCCTTTGGACACTGACGCCGGTGCGCGGCCTGGAAGGCGTGAAGGAAGCGGCCGTGGACATTCCCGGCGTGGGCGAAGTGAGGGTATGCGTCATTTCCGGTTTGGCCAACGCCCGCACCGTTATGGACAGGGTGCGAGCCGGAGACCGCTCATATGCTTTTATCGAAGTCATGGCCTGCCCGGGCGGCTGCGAATACGGAGGCGGCCAGCCCCGCTCTTCTTCCCCGCCCAGCGACGCTGTGCGGACGACGCGCACGGAGATGCTTTATCAGATCGACCGGGAGTGCCAATGGCGCAATAGCCACGACAACCCGGAAATCATCGCCCTGTATGAAAACTACCTGGGTGAACCAGGCAGCGAACGGGCGGAACTTTTACTGCATACGTCCTATATTTCCAGGGCGGATAAATTTACTGTGAAAAGAGCGTAAAGGAGGTGCGATTATGACAACTGAACTGACGGCGGGCAAAAAATTCAGCGCGCTGGTGGACATCCCCCGCTGTATTGGCTGCGAAAGCTGCAGCGTGGCCTGCAAGCTGTACAACGGCCTTGATTGGGATGAGGAGCGCAAACAGCTGACGGCGCTGGACAGGGCGGCCGAGCCGAACAAAGGGCTTTGGCCGGAGGACTGGACGTCCATCGCTCAATACAACCCGGAAAAAGACGGCACGCAAACCATTCGCTTTGTCAAAAGCCAATGTTTTCACTGCGACGAGCCGGCCTGTGCTTCGGCCTGCTTTTCCAAAGCGTTCCAAAAACTGCCGGAAGGGCCCGTCATTTATGACCAGAGCCTTTGTGTGGGCTGCCGCTACTGTATGCTGGCCTGCCCGTTTGACATCATAAAATTTGAATGGGGCAAGGCCATTCCCGGCTGCCGCAAATGCCAGATGTGCGCGCCACGCGTTGTTTCCGGTGAATCGCCGGCTTGCGTCACGGCTTGCCCGACCGGCGCCCTGTTTTATGGCGAGGAGAAAGAAGTGCTGGCGGAAGCGAAACGGCGGATTATCGCCGGCGGCTACATCGACCATATTTTCGGCGAGAGCGAGGCGGGCGGCACGGGCTGGCTCTATATTTCCGACATCCCATTTGAGGAAATGCGTTTCCGCACGGATGTGACGACGAAACCCCTGCCTTCCTATACGGAGTCTTACATGGCCGCGACGCCGTTCATCGGCGTCGGCTGGGCCGCGGTGCTGGCCGGGCTTTATGTTTACAACAATAAAGGGAAAGACCATCTCGATTAAATTATAGTATGGGAGGTGTAACAATGGAAACTGCCCGCAAGAGGTGGACTTTCAAAATGACGCCGTGGCGCGGCGTATTTCTGCTCATTGCCCTGCTCGCCCTCGCCATCATCCTGGTGCGCCTCGTGCTCGGCCTGGGCGCGACCACGAACCTGAATGACCAGTGGCCCTGGGGTTTCTGGATTTCGTTTGACGTGCTGCTCGGCGTGGCGCTGGCCGGCGGCGGCTATGGCATCGCGCTCATCGTCTACGTGCTGCGCCGCGACAAGTTTTACCCGATCGCCCGCAGCGCGATGCTCACGTCGCTTTTAGGCTATGTCATCGTTGTGCTCGGCCTGCTGATTGAAGTCGGCCAATGGTTCAATTTTTACAAGCCGTTTATTTCCTGGGGGCATCACAGCGTCCTCTTTGAGGTGTTTTGGTGCATATCCATGTACACACTGATTCAGGTGCTGGAATTCGGTGAGATCGCGACGGAAAAAGTGTTTAAGGGCGCGCACAAATTCCTCAAACTCATCATGCCCGTGCTGCTCGTCATCGGCATCACGCTTCCGACTCTGCACCAATCCTCGCTGGGCGGGCTTTATTATGAAATGATCGGTAAACTCGATCCGCTGTGGTGGTCGCCGCTGCTGCCGCCTTTCTTCCTGGTCTCGTCTTTCTTTGTCGGGCCGGCCATGATCGTGATCGAAACCGCGCTGGCACAAAAGGCCACAAACCATGAGGCGCCCGTGCCTGTGCTCAAAGGACTCGTCAAAATCTCCGCCGTCGCGATGCTGATTTACTTCCTGGCAAAAATCGGCGACTTGTATGTGGCGGGGGAAATAGGCAACGCTTTCGCCGGCACGTTCGCCAGCAACATGTTCCTGCTGGAACTCGGCGTGGGCTGCGTCGTTCCGCTCCTGCTGTTTTTCGGCGGTCTCTGCGCCAAACGGGGCGGCTTGATTTTGTACGGCGTCTGCACGGTGGCGGGTGTCGTCATGAACCGTTTCAATGTGGTGCTGACAGGCATGAGTGATTATCTCAACCGGGGCGGCGGCGGGTATTTCCCGGCTTGGACGGAATTTGCCGTCAGCGCCGGTCTTGTCTGCATCGCCTTCCTGGTTTACCTCTTTGTGGCGGATAATTTCAACATCACCGGCAAACATGAGCAGGAAGAGGCTTCGTTCGCGCGGGACGGAAAGTTTATCACCGACTGACAGGTTCTAAAGAATTTACCCCGGATTGCCGGGATCACAATGCAAGGGGCGACCGTTCTCGGTCGCCCCTTGCATTGTGCGTAACATTAAATTAAATCAGCGATTCCTCAGGGGAGTTTCACCCCGACCGCCCTGATTTCCAGATAATCATCGGAGGCATAATTCGTAAAGCCCGGAATCACCACCATACCGGTTGAGTCGTCATAGGTGTAATCATTACCTGTGCCCGGCACGAGGGTGACGTTTGTCTTATTGCTCTTGATCTCGATCGCGGCGGGCAGC
>JAISQG010000241.1 GCA_031274335.1 Gracilibacteraceae bacterium | reverse complement strand
ATGAGCGGGGCCGGACCCCGGACCCTATCGCTTGTCGGGTTTAATGCCACCCGGTGCTTTGAACGACTCAATGCAACCGTCGGGGCAGGCGGGGGTTGCGTTTACAATGTCAACTTAGCGCACTCGGATATTTTCAAAAAAACGAAAAAAAATCTTGACAGCCCTGCGGCATCTTTGTTATAATACGCGCAAATGGCAGCGACGATGCTGGTTGCCGTTTTTGTTTTTTTGACACAAAGGCGTGTTTACCGCTTGCCTCCGGAAGTGATTGATCGGCACTCCGGGCGGCGCGGAAAACGCGCTTTTTTTATATACTTATTTTAATGCATCTGAAGATTGCGGGTCAAGCCGCAACGACGGAAAGGAGAGAAAACGACATGGATTTCGGCATATGGTTTCTAATCGGCGCCGCTCTGGTTTTCTTTATGCAGAGCGGGTTCGCCATGGTGGAGACTGGTTTTACCAGGGCTAAAAACGCCGGCAACATCATCATGAAAAACCTGATGGACTTTTGCATCGGCACCGTGGCCTTCCTCTTCATCGGCTTCGGCATCATGTGTGCGGAGGACTACGCATTCGGACTTATCGGCATCCCCAATCTTGATATTTTCACCAATTACGCGGAATTCGACTACTCCGGCTTTGTCTTTAACCTCGTGTTCTGCGCCACCGCCGCCACGATCGTTTCCGGCGCCATGGCCGAACGCACGAAATTCAGCGCCTATTGCATTTACAGCGCCGTGATCAGCGCCGTCATCTACCCGATTGAAGCGGGCTGGGTCTGGAATGCCCAGGGCTGGCTGTTTGTCCGGGGCTACATTGACTTCGCCGGGTCCTCGGCCATCCACATGGTGGGCGGCATCGCCGCCTTAGTCGGCGCTATTATGCTCGGACCCCGCATCGGCAAATATGTGATCGACCAGAACACGGGCCGGAAAAAATCCCGCGCTATCCCGGGCCACTCCATCACGCTGGGCGCGCTGGGCGTTTTTATCCTCTGGTTCGGCTGGTACGGATTTAACGGCGCCGCTGCCGGCGACCTCGGGCAACTCGGCTCCATTTTTCTCACGACGACCGTGGCCCCCGCCGCGGCAACCGTCGTGGTGATGCTGCTGACCTGGGGCAAAAACGGCAAGCCAGACGTTTCCATGTCCCTGAACGGCGCTTTGGCCGGTCTCGTGGCCATCACCGCGCCCTGCGCCAATGTCGACGCCTTCGGTGCTCTCCTCATCGGCATCGTGGCCGGCTTCCTCGTCGTTTTCGCCGTGGAAATCATTGACATGAAATGCCATGTGGACGACCCGGTCGGCGCCATCGCCGTACACGGCGTGTGCGGGGCCTGGGGTGCGATCGCGGCCGGGCTTTTCGCCACCGAAGGCGGTTTGTTCTACGGCGGCGGCACGCACCAGCTGGTCGTGCAGATTATCGGCGTTGTGGCCATCGCGGCCTGGACCTTCGTGACCATGTTCATCGTTTTCGGGCTGATAAAAGCGGCGCATGGCTTGCGCGTTTCGGCGGAAGTGGAGATCGGCGGGCTTGACCGGCACGAACACGCCATGATCAGCGGCTATGCCGACTTTGCCCTTACCGTGCCCATCACCGGCTTCAGCGCCGGGGAAGAGCCGTTTGTCCCGGCCGCTCCGGCAACGGCGAAGCCCCAGGAAAGCGTGCCGCCGGAAGTGGCTGTTCCCGTGGCCAACCACGCGCACCCCGGCGCCAAAATGACCAGGGTCTCCATTATCACGAACCAGACCAAATTTGAAAAATTGCAGGCGGCTTTGGACAGCATCGGCATCACCGGCCTCACGGTCACAAATGTTCTCGGCTACGGCATGCAGAAAGGTCATTCCGGCTTTTACCGCGGCGTAGCGATGGAGACCAAGCTCCTGCACAAGATTCAGGTGGATATAGTCATTTGCAAAATCCCCACCGATTTGTTGATCCAGACCGTGAAGGAAGCCATTTACACCGGCAACGTCGGCGACGGCAAGATTTTCATCTATGATGTAGAAAACGTGGTCAAAGTGCGGACGGGCGAGGAAGGATACGACGCCCTGCAGGACGAAGAAAACGCGGACACGAAGTAAGGAACTGTCTGGGGCGAGGCTTTGCCTCGCCCATCATTATCCTAACGAAAAAATTTATCTTCGGTTGCAACACGTTTCGTCGATTTCTTCATTTATTCTTTCGATTAATCTATTCAGATGTTTATTCCATTTTTCATAAACATCACTGTCGCGCCACAGTTCAACAATTTCCCTTTCACCATCAATGTCTGGCACTTCATCGCGTATATCCGTCAAATATTTCAAGATATATTTCAAGGAATTTTCATCCGCTGTAAATGCCTTGATTTTCTTCAATGATTTTCCATCGTCCTCATCGTCTGCATACCTTAATTTTCCCTCATCCTTAAACAAAATATAATTCCGCAATGGCAATTGCAGTATTATCATAAAGAAAGTCTATATCCTCCATGGTATCCCCTAATAAATTCCCTTTCATTAGCGAAATTATATCGGAAAGTTTGTATTCTAAATTATCAGGAATATTTTCCTTCAATAAATCAATTACATCCAAACCCTCATCGCTTTCTAATGCTTCATAACCCCATGCGCCCATAATATTTCCTCCTTATTAGGACTCATCCAAAAACTCCACCCGCAAAGGCAGGGCCAGGATCAGCGCCCGCAGCTCCGGCCACAGCCCGCGCGTGCTCTGAATCATCACTTCGCCGGCCTGCTGGTCAATTGTCGTCACAATGCCCAAATGCCCCAGGCCTTCCACGTATTTTACCAACATTTGGATGTCGGCGCGGGCCAACCGCGCGCGGGCCAGCCGGTCACTGTCCGCAAACGGCGGCGCGGTCGCCGCGCGGGTGCGGCGCAGCAGGCTGCCGGGCGGCGCGCCGCCGGGGATGGTCAAAGCCACGGTTTCCTGCGCGTGCCGGGCCGCATCCCGGGGTCGGCCGTCCGCGTCCCGCATCTCCGTCACGCGAAACCCGCGCGGCCTGCCAGACGGCGCGAGTATTTCCAGGGTTTCGCCCAAACGGAAAGCGTTCCTCTCCTCGACTTCCGTAAAACCGTCCGCCGCCGGGCCCAGCACCCGGGCGACAAAGTCGGATTCCCGCTCATAACCCGCTTCCGCGTCGCTTTGGCCGGGACCGGGTCCGCGGCCGTCTCCCTCGGCGCCGTTCAGAAGAAAGCCGGAGGAAAACGGGCGATGGCTCGCTTGGGCCAGCTCCGCCTGCCATTCCGGCAGGGCGGCGGCGAAAGCCGTTTCCCCTTCCGTCCACAGCGTGTCTATGGCTTCGCGGTAAACCTTGACCGTCGCCGCCACATAATGGATGCCTTTCATGCGGCCTTCGATTTTGAAACTGCGGAGGCCGAGGGGTTTCAAGAGAGGCAGATGCGGCAGCAGGCAAAGATCGCGGGAATTGAAAATATAGGCGCCGCGCGCGTCCTCCTCCAGCGGGTAATATTCTCCCGGCCTTTTGCTCTCCGTCAGCGCGTATTCCCAGCGGCAGGGCTGGGCACATTCGCCCCGGTTCGCGTCCCGCCCCGTCAAATATTGACTGAGCAGGCAGCGGCCAGAATAAGAAACGCACATGGCCCCGTGAACAAAAATTTCCAGCTCGCCCTCGGCGGCAGCCACGGCCCGTATTTCCTCCGCGCTGAGTTCACGCGCCAGCACAACGCGCCGGACGCCCTGCGCGAACCAAAATTCCGCGCTGCGCCTGTTCGTGCAATTGGCCTGCGTGCTGAGATGGAGCGGCAATTCCGGAGCTACGTCACGAGCCAGCGCCAGGACGCCGGGGTCGGAGACTATGATGCCATCCGCGCCTCCGCGGCTCAGAGCGGGCAGAAAATCCGCCAGCGCGGCAAAATCCTCCTCATGGGCAAAAACATTTACCGTGACATACAGCTTTTTACCCCGCTCATGCGCGAACGCCGCTCCTTCCGCCAGTTCGGCCAAGGAAAAATTGCCGGCTCGCGCCCGCAGGCCGAACCGCTCTCCGCCGACATAGACCGCGTCCGCCCCGAACAAGAAAGCATAGCGCAGTTTTTCCATATCGCCGGCCGGAGCGAGAAGTTCCGGCTTGGAATCGGGTCTCAACCGTTTTCCTCCGTTTCCGGTCCCAAGCGGCGCAATTCTTTCGCCTGTTCCGGCTCCACCATTTCCTCTATCGTCACGCCGCCGTCCGCGCCGGCCAGGCTCGCCACATAAGCGTCCCGCATTTTTTGGTTTATCGTCACCAATTTGACATTCGCCTGGATGCCGCGAAATTCCACCGGCCGCTCCGTCAAATCCTTTTCATCCTCAAGCAGCGCGCCTCGCGGCCTGCCGGGGGATCGCCGTTCCGCCTTT
>JAISQG010000031.1 GCA_031274335.1 Gracilibacteraceae bacterium | reverse complement strand
TTAACGGGCGGCACTTACGATGAACATCGGTATATAGAACGCGGGGAGCGTCCCGGCGCGTTCAAGAAGCACGACTATGTGACGGGAATAGCGGAGGTCGGCTCTCTGGCGGAGGATGTGGAAAACGACCTGACGGAGCTGCTGGAAGAACTCGCGGACTACGAGGGCAAGGATTTGTTGAAAATCGCCGCCTATTTTCACGCTCGCTTTGAGTACATTCATCCATTTGCGGACGGGAACGGCCGTGTCGGGCGGACGCTGCTCAACTATTACCTGATGATTCATGACCATCCGCCGGTGATCATTCATGACGAGGACAAACGCGCTTATTATAACGCCCTTGCGCGTTATGACGAAGACGAGGACTTGGAGCCTATGAGGTTGTTTCTCATACATCAGACGGAGCGGACGTGGGAGAAGTCTCTGGAACGGGAGCGGAGGCAGGATGAGGCGCGGCAAAGAAACGTTGAGGCTTGCCAAACCCCGCCCGGAGTGATATAATTTAGAAAACTTGAGAAATGGCTTGGTGGTTGGCATGAACAAAGACAGTGAAAATAAATACACCGTGAAAAATGTCTCCGAAGATTTGGTCGATTTTTACCTTGACGAATGTCTGGCCAGACATGGAACCTGCAGCTGTGCCCGCTGTGTGGCGGATATCCGGGCCTACGCCCTGAATCAGCTGCCGCCGCGTTATGTCGTTTCCTCAGCCGGCAACGCGTTCGCGCGCGCCCGCGCCATGTCGACTCAGGCTAAAGCCGATATCATTTCATCAATTACCGCCGGAATAAATTTAGTTAAACAGAATCCGCGGCACGACTGACCACGCCGTCAGCCGCGCCGCGCCAGTCAAAGCCGTTCGCGCCGTCCAAGCCGAGCCAGGCCAGGAATTCCGCGTTCCCCTCCGGCCCGCGCACCGGCGAAACGGTGAGACCCAGCGCAAAAAAGCCCTCGCTTTCCGCCGCCGTGAGAACGGCGCGGATCACTTCGGCATGGACGCGCGGGTCTTTGACAACACCTTTTTTGCCGATATGCGCCCTTCCCGCCTCAAACTGCGGCTTGATCAGCACGACCGCCTGGCCGCTCTCTTTCAGTACGCGCCGCAGCGCGGGCAGGATTTTTGTCACGGAAATAAACGAAACGTCGCATACGGCGAAATCCACTTTTTCTCCCAGGCTGTCCTCGGTCAGATAGCGGGCGTTGGTCCGTTCCAGGCAGCGGACGCGCTCATCCTGGCGCAAACGCCAGTCGAGCTGCCCATAGCCGACATCCACGGCGTGGACGCGCCGGGCGCCGTTTTGCAGGACGCAATCCGTAAAACCCCCGGTGGAGGCTCCGATGTCCGCGACGACAGCCCCGGTGAAGTCAAGCGCAAATTCCGCCACGGCCCGCGCGAGCTTCAGTCCGCCGCGGGAGACGAAGGGCTGCGGATCGCCGCGCACCGCCAGGGTCAAATCCGGGGGGCAGGGCATGCCGGGTTTATCCAGGCGCTCTGTGCCCGTATAAACCTGGCCCGCCATGACCAGGGCTTTGGCCTTTTCCCGGCTGGGCGCGAGCCCCCGTTCAACCAGCAGGGCGTCCAAGCGGGATTTCCGCTTCACGGCTTTTCTCCGCACAGCGCCAAAGCGGCGCGGACGATGCCGTCCGCGTTCAGGCAGTTTTTTTCCTGCAAAAAAGCGATGGGCCCGTGTTCCACATAATCAGTGTAACCGAGACGGCTGACGCGCACGTCCGTCGCGCCGGCGTCCGCCAGTATCTCCAGGATGGCGCTCCCCACGCCGCCGGCCAGCATATGATCCTCCACGGTCACAACGCGTCGCGTGCGCCGCGCCTCCGCCAGCACCGTTTCCCGGTCTGTCGGATTCAGAAAGCGCAGATTCAGCACACCGGCCGCCACGCCCCGCGCCGCCAGCTCTTCCGCCGCCTCCAGGCAGCTGTAAACTATCGGACCGAAGCCGATTAAAACCACATCGTCCCCCCGGCGCAGCAATTCAGCCCGCCCTGCCGGCAGCGTCTCATAGTTTTCATCCAGCTTGACCCCTCGTCCCGCCGCGCGTGGATAGCGCAGAGCCACCGGGTTAGGCAGCGTGAAGGCGGTGCGCAGCATATGCTGCAGCTCGTTTTCATCTTTCGGCGCCATCAGGGTCAGATTCGGAATCACGCGGAACATGGCGATGTCAAAAACCCCGTGGTGGGTCGGCCCGTCTTCGCCGACCAGACCCGCTCGGTCAACGGCGAAAACCACATTGGCGTTTTGCAGGCAAACGTCGTGCAGCACTTGGTCGTATGCCCTCTGGTAAAATGTAGAATACATAGAAACAATTGGTTTAAAGCCTTCCAAGGCCAGCCCCGCCGCCAGAGTGACCGCGTGCTGTTCCGCGATGCCGACGTCATAGAAGCGCCGCGGATACATCAGGGCGAACTGATTCAGCCCGGTGCCGTTCCCCATGGCCGCCGTCACGGCGACGATATCCTGGTCGTCCTGGCCGAGCCGGCAGAGCGTTTGCCCGAACACTTCCGTATAAGTCGGCGGGCCCTCTTTTTTCAGCGGCAGGCCTGTCGCGCGGTCATACGGCCCGACGCCGTGAAAAACATCGGGTTTTTGCATGGCCGGAGCGTAGCCCATGCCTTTGCGCGTCACCACATGCACGAGCACAGGACCGGGCTGTTTTTTGGCCCGCTCCAACACGTCATCCAGCGCGGCGATGTCGTGCCCGTCGATCGGCCCGATGTAAGTAAAGCCCATTTCTTCAAAAAGCACTCCGGGCAGGAGGATGTATTTCAGCGTGTTTTTGGCTTTGCGGGCCGCGTTGCTCAGTCCGGACCCGATGAAGGGGATGCCGCGCAAAAAAGCCTCGATGTCCCGCTTGCCTCGCGTGTAGGCGGAAGTCGTGCGCAAGCGGTTCAGGTATTTTGACATCGCGCCGACGTTCTTGGAGATGAACATCTCGTTGTCATTCAGGACGACGATAAGGTTCGTTTTGAGGGAGCCGGCATGGTTCAACGCTTCGTAAGCCATACCGGCGCTCATGGAGCCGTCGCCAATGACTGCCACAGCGCTGTTGCTCATGCCCCGGATGTCCCGCGCTTTGGCAAAGCCGAGCGCCGCAGAAATGGAAGTGCTGGAGTGTCCTGTGCCAAAGGAGTCACAGGGGCTTTCGTCCCGGCGGGGAAAGCCGGAGATCCCGCCGTGGCGGCGCAAAGTGGCAAAACGCTCCCGCCTTCCTGTAAGAATTTTCCATGCATAGGTCTGATGTCCGACGTCCCAGACGATTTTGTCCGCCGGCGGCGCGAAAGCGCGCAGCAGGGCAATTGTCAATTCCACAACCCCAAGGCTTGAAGCGAGATGCCCGCCGTTTTTAGCCGTCACAGCGATGATTTCCTCACGGAGCTCGCCGGCCAGAGCCGCCAAATCCTCATGGCTCAAAGCCCGGACGTCACCGGGATATTTAATGGAACTCAGTATCGTCAATTTCCATCTTCCTTTATTTTTTCAGATATTTGGAAGTCCCCGCCGCAGATATGCAAATCGTGGAGACGTTGTGCAGTATGGCGGAAGTGTTCGCGGAAATAACGCCGCCCAGCCCCAGGGCCAGAAGCGCCGAATTAAAGACCACTATGATGCGGAAGCTGCCTCGGATGCGGCGCATGAGGCGCAAGCCCAGCCGCCTGGCCTCAGCCAGATCCCGCAAATCGGAGCGGAGCAGCGTTATGTCCGCCGTCTCCCTCGCTATGTCGGAAGCGTCTTTCATGGCGACCGAGACATCGGCCGCGGCCAGCGCCGGCGAATCGTTCACGCCGTCCCCGACCATGATGATTTTGCGCCCTTCGGCCTTCAGCGCGGTGACAATCGCGGCCTTGTCTTCCGGGAGAACCTGGGCGCGCCAATCGGCGATGCCGAGGCTTTCCGCCACCACCCGCGCCGTTTGCTCGCTGTCGCCGGTCAGCATGACCACATGCCTGATGCCCTGCGCGCGCAGGGACGCTATCGTTTCTGCAGCTTCCGGCCGGGGCGGATCGTTGATGCAGATAAACCCCATCAGTTTTTCCTCATCCGCCAGATACAGAACGGAATCGCCTTCCGCTTCCCGCGCCACCGTCTCCTGTTCAGCCGGGGCGAAACGAACCCCTTCGTCTTCCTCCACGAAATGGCGGCTGCCAATGATAATGCGCCGCCCTTTGTAAGCGGTGGCGATGCCGTGCGCCACCACATATTTCACTTCCGCGTGCTCCTCTTCATGCAGGAGGCCTTCGATCTGAGCCTGCCGCACCACCGCCTGCGCGACGCTGTGCGGAAAATGTTCCTCCAGGCAGGCTGCGGTGCGCAGCACTTCGTCACGCTCGTATCCGGCAAACGGGATAACTTTTTTTACTTTCGGGCTTGCCACCGTGAGTGTGCCGGTTTTGTCGAAAACAACCGTATCCGCCTCCGCGATGCTTTCCAGGAATTTGCCCCCTTTGACCAT
>JAISQG010000228.1 GCA_031274335.1 Gracilibacteraceae bacterium | reverse complement strand
TTGAGCGGTGGGCTCTCCGCCCTCCAGGCGTGCTCGATCATAGCCGCTTTCCCCTTTGCCATAATAATGCTTTTGTCCTGTTTCTGCCTCTTGAAGGCGATGATAGAGGGCGAATCGCCCTCACTAGGGAAATAGCGTGTTTTCTCGGATTGCCGACAGGGCAACCGCAACAATCGCTTTTCGGTCAAACACCCTCTAATTTAAATTGTTTCCATCCGGCAAAAGCCAGCCGGCCATTTTTTTAACCTTGGATAATCTCTTTCAACGCGCCAAGCGCATAAAGCGGGACGTCGTAAAGATTGGCCGTTTTGTTAAAATCCGCCAGCGAAGCGCGGATTTCTATTTCCGGGTGATATTTCCCGCGATACACGGATAGGCTTTTCGCTTTCAGATTCGTTGATGATTTCACTTCCACCGGTATAATTTTGCCGCCTATTTGCAAAATAAAATCCACTTCGGCGGTTGCGCCGTCATTCACCCAATAGGCGATTTCAGCGTCGTCTAAAACGGACATTTCCTGCAACGCATATTGTTCCGTCAAGGCGCCCTTGAATTCCGCAAACAAGGCGTCGCCCTCCAAAATTATTTTCGCGGCCAGTTTCGGCATGGCGGCCAATAAGCCGACATCCGCCAAAAACAGCTTGAACGCCCCGGTGTTTTCATATCCCGTTATCTCCTGATGAATGATGAGGGTATGATAAAATATCATTAGGATAAAATGCAAGTTTCTCATATTATTCGTTGGCAAAAATATATAGTCCAATGATTTTTCCGTTCGTATAAATACGATATGTTGTATTTTTGCCTCACGTGCCACCATTTTTTGTTGGTTCTGGTTTATAAATATCAATGGCTCCAAAGCCAAAAGGGAAAGACCTTCCCAAGGGGGCGCTGGCCATGATAATGAAGCACACCTTGGGAATCCAAGACAGGCGCTGACAAAGCGCCGGCTTGGTCCCGCCTTTCGATAGTCAAGCCCCGAACCCGCAGATGGCATGGGTTCGGGGCTTTTGTTTTTCTCTGTTCGTCGGGTTATCCTATGGGCTTGCGAAGCGGTTTTCCGTCAGGGCCTTCATATTCACGGCCCCACCCGGTTATGACCGAGAAAAGCAGAACGAAGAACAGGGCTATGCAGTAGAACATGCCTGAGCTGATCTGCGCAAGCGATAATGGCGCGGCGATATCCTCATATCCTTGCGTCAGCAAGCCGCCGATGAAGACGAAAACGCTCAGGAAGGGCACGACCAATACTATGGCGTTCGCGAAACCGTCCAGCAAATTGGCGCGCCTGTAGGGATGCAGTCCAAAGCGTTTGCCAAGCTCGTTCTGGACTTTTCCGAAGGTCGTCATGGACGCGCTGGTGACGCCTCCAAAGAGCAGCGTCATGATTGATATGCCCAGCATCATGGCTATTTCAGCGCCGGTTACGGTTTGGCCGAGCTTGCTGGCAAGAATGGCGTCCGTGATTTTTTCAAGTGCCAGCGCCCCGTTCAGCACGCCCATAATGCCGTAGACCGACAATACCAGGGTGACAGTGGCCATCATGTTTTTGATGCCGCCCGTCAGGAATCCTGCAGGCGCCCCGTCCGCAACTGATATGATCTGGCCGAACGTGAGCAGGTGGAAAGCCAGGCCCGTTATCGTCCCCAATGCTATGCCGGCGGTAATGGCGATATAGATATTGTGCGTCTTTACGGCTATGACCAGCATGATGATGACAGGAACGAGCATGACCAGCGCGGAGGGGTTCATTTTCTGAGCCAGAATATCCGTGCCCCCCGCGCCAACCGAGCCGCCGCCGCCGAACATCCAATAGAGAAAGAACGAAATGACGCCCGCTACAAGGGAGTATTTGAATCTGCTGGCCACGCAGCCTCCGATATCGGCGACGCCCTGTTTCTTGGTATATTCCTGCGTTCCCGCCGAAATGATCGTGGTGTCCGAAATCGGCGCCAGGTTATCGCCAAATATCGCCGCGCACACCAAAGCTCCCGCGAGAACCGCCGGATTGGCGCCAAGCAGCACGCCAGCCGGATAAAAAATTGGGAAGCAGGTAAACATGGTGCCTATGGAAGACCCGGTGGCTGTGGAGATGACGCAAACGGCAAAGAAAGTGACGGCGGTGAACAGCCCGCCGCGCACGCCGAGCGAGTCTGCCAGCCAGACGAAACCTGATGAGATGTTCGTGGATTTGATCAGCTCGCCGAACATGCCTATGACATAAAGCAGGACGGCGATCGGCACTGCTTCTTTGACGCCCTCATATACGCAGTCCCAGAACTGTTCGTAATTCCCCTTTTTGACGAAAAGGGCGCCGACCATCAGGCCGACAAATGCCCCCATTGCCAGAGCGTACATCTCAAACGCTTTGTATATGATGAAATACAAAACGCAAAAAAATAGGAAGACAACCACCGGGATAAAAGCAACCTGCCACCCGCCTCTGAATTCGAGCGTTTTTTTCATCTCATTCACACTCCTTTATTCATCGTTCAGATTCATTTTCATGATGTTCCTGTATTTCGAGCCCGGCGTGCGCTCCAATACAAACGGATCGCCGTCCAGCATCGGATACTTGTCCAGAAATCGCCTTATTTTTTCCATGTCGGCGGGTTCGAGCTCAAAAGAAAAGATATTCGCGTTGTCCGAGACGTGCCTGCTGTTCCTCACGCCCACGATGGCCGCCCCGACGCCCTGCTGGTTCAATATATACTTGGTGGCTATCTGCGAAAGCCCGACGGAATACTTCCCGGAGATATCGCGAAGCAGAAGCAGCAATTCCTGATAGCCGTCAAATGTGAGCGTGTTTTCCAATACCTGCAAATATTTGACGTGAGAGCGGGTTTCCGGCTGAATTTCCGTTTGTCCCATCCATTTTTCCGCAATCAGACCGCCAGACAGGGTGCCGTAGCACAGCAGCGAGATTCCTTTGCTCCGGCAATATTCCAGCAATTTTTTCTCCGGCCTGCGATCCAAAAGCGAGTATTGGCTTTGGCAGGACACGAGGGGGATGCCTGAATCGACTATTTCAGCCAGATGTTCCGTGTCAAAATTGGTCACGGCGACGTGGCGTATTTTCCCTTTTTCTTTCAGCCTGCACAGATAGCCCGCCGCTTCGACGCAGCCAGGCACGTCGAAGTCCCACCAGTGAAACTGCACCAGGTCCAGCGCGTCGCGATTCAGCCGCTTGAGGCTCCTGTCGATGATTTTTTCCGTGTACGCGTAATCCAAATCGCCGAGCAAATTGATGTCTGGCACGAATTTCGTGTGAATTTGAATATCGTCTGCCGAAAAACTTTTCGACCTCCTGAGCTGGAGGACAAATTCGCCCAGAAAATCTTCCGCGCCTGTGTAGATATCCGCGCAGTCAAACGTAGTAAAGCCCTTTTCCACAAGTATATGAAATGCCGCCATGACGTCCTTCATATCCAGTTTCGCACCTAGGCTGTGGCCTTCGGACAACTGCCAGCAGCCGTTGATCACGCGGCTTATCGTGTAGCCTTCGGCCAATTGGAACCGCTCGCTCATTTGTTTTCACTTCCTTCGGTCAATAATGGTTTTACCGTGCAGTCAGCGTGGCTGAATTCCTGCTCGCCGATGCGGGATATTTTGAAGCGGGCGCCGCAATTTGGGTCGGGGCAGGCGATTTCGCCGTCCGAGAGCATCCAGTCATTAGGATGCAAGGCGCGTTGCTTGGCGGGCAAGAGCGGCAGTATCGCGGCGAGCGCGTAGAGGGAAAAGTAATTGTTCGCCGGGAATACGATATTTTCGCCGATGACGAGAAAATAATCGCCCTCCTTGTGCCCGCAGACCATCGGCCTGTCCGTAGCCACAACCTCGACTTTCAAGTTATACAAAGGAAACGTATCATCTGTTATGTCGCACATCGTGCACAACTCCCGTCTCTTTAGGTTTTTCAGTTTTATTCTATGCTCGTCATGGCTGTCACTCCTTTTCGTATCCTGAGGCAACGAAAAAGCGGGAAACCCCTTGGCCTCCCGCTTCAATAACCGTCACTGCGACGATTGCCTGAAACAAAAAAAGAGGCCTAGGGTTTTTGCCCCCGGGCCTCTTTTGAAATTTAAAAAGAGAATCTCCTGGAGGCGGCTAAGGGACCCGCCACCACCAGAAATTACTTTCAGATGTCCTGTAACCGCAATCGAAACACGAACGCAACACCGCGTTTCCTCCAATCGAACTTCTCAACGTTTGAATTTATACCACAACTTTTTATTTTTTGCAATAATCGACTAAAATTACAAATGGTGGTATCATTTTAGTGGTCTCTTGTCCGTAACGCCCGTATAGCGCA
>JAISQG010000217.1 GCA_031274335.1 Gracilibacteraceae bacterium | reverse complement strand
TAGGGTGACAAAAAAAAGGAATATGGACTTCTGTCGCGAAATTAGCAAGTTGAGATGAATGAGGGAGGCATGAGATACATGGGCGGCGAAAATGTCGAGCAAGTTGCGAAAATTAAAGTCGTGGGCGTCGGCGGCGGCGGGAATAACGCTGTGAACCGGATGGTGGCGGAAGGATTCAGCCGCGTGGATTTCATCTGCGTGAACACCGATCTGCAGGTGCTGCAAAAGTCACTGGCCGGCGAGAACATACAGATAGGCGTCAAACTCACCCGCGGCCGGGGTTCGGGCGGCAACCCCAGTGTCGGACTGGCCGCTATGGAGGAGAGCCGGGATGAAGTCGCCAAGGCGCTGGCCGGAGCGGACATGGTGTTTGTGACGGCCGGCATGGGCGGCGGCACGGGCACGGGCGCCGCGCCGCTCGTGGCGGAGGTGGCGCGGGAATTGGACGCTTTGACGGTGGGGGTGGTGACGCGGCCGTTTTCTTTTGAGCGCAAACAGCGGATGGAACAGGCTGAACAGGGAATAAGGGCTTTGCGGGAAAAAGTGGACGCGCTGATCACGGTGCCGAATGACAGACTGCTGCAGGTGGCGGGCAAGAACACAAAGCTGAGCGAGGCTTTTCGCATGGCCGACGGCGTCTTGCTACAGGGCGTGCGGGGGATAGCCGACCTCATCACGATGCCGGGGTTTATCAACCTGGATTTTGCCGACATCAAATCCATCATGGCGGATTCCGGCACGGCCATAATGGGCATCGGCGTGGCATCCGGGGAGAACAGGGCAGTCGAAGCCGCGAACCTGGCCATATCGAGCCCGCTGATTGAAACCTCCATTGAGGGCGCCCGGCGCATTTTGTTCAATCTGGCCGGTGCCGGGGATGAGACGATCAACGAGCTGGAAGAAGCGGCTATGGTGATCGGGGAAAAGACGGATCCCGGCGCGAATCTGATTTTTGGCATGTCCGTGGATGAGGAACTGGGCGAAGAAATCCGCGTCACGGTCATCGCGACCGGGTTTGACCAGCAATTGGGCGGACGGATCGGCGCCGGGATTTCCAGCGGAGAAAAAGATATTTTCAGCGCCGATTTCAATCGCAACTCCAAAGTCGAATTGCCGCCTTTCTTAAAACAGAGGGGCAATAACCCCGGCAGGAGATAGAAGATCATTGCTTATGGCTTCGGAATGTGATATACAAAAAATAAGAAGCTTTTTCGCGGCGGATCGTTTCGCGGCTGAGGCCGGCGTCACCATAGACGAAGTGAGCGCAGAGCATGTTGAATGCGGGCTGCTCATATCGCCGCGGCATTTGAACGCGGCCGGCAGCGTCCAGGGCGGTGCGATTTTTACGCTCGCGGATCTGGCTTTTGCCGTTCATTCCAATCTGGAATTAGCCCTGGGCGGCGAGACCGGCGTCACGGTCGGACAGTCGAACAGCATTTCTTACTTGCGCGCGCCCAAGGGCCAAAAACTGATCGCGCGCTCGGCATGCCTTTCCCGCGGCCGCCATGTCTCCGTCTATCGCGTCGACATAATGGATGATTTGGGCAACGCCGTGGCCGTGATGATCGGCAACGGCTTCACAAAACAAAATTAAAGCCTGTAAGGAGCAAGTTATTTGCAAACACTTGAAACAGTTGAAACGCACAGCGAGGCCGCCATCCGCAACATCGCCATCATCGCCCATGTCGATCACGGCAAAACAAGCTTGGTTGACATCATGCTTCGGCAGAGCGGCGCTTTTCGCGCGAATGAGCAGGTGGCGGAGCGGGTGCTTGACTCGAACGACCTAGAGAAGGAACGCGGCATCACGATCCTGTCCAAAAACACGGCCGTGTATTGGCAGGGCATAAAAATCAACATTGTGGACACCCCCGGCCACGCCGACTTCGGCGGTGAAGTGGAGCGCGTGCTGAAAATGGTCGATGGCGTGCTGCTCGTCGTCGATGCCTTTGAAGGGCCGATGCCGCAGACAAAATTTGTCTTGCGCAAGGCGCTGGAGCTGGGGCTGAAACCCATCGTCGTCATCAATAAGGTGGACCGGCCCGACGCCCGTCCTTATGAGGTGGCGGACGAAGTGGTGGAGCTTTTTCTGCAGCTCAACGCGACGGAGGAACAGCTTGATTTCCCGCTTGTATACACCTCGGCCCGCCAGGCCCTCTCCGGCACGGAGCCGAATGATCTGAGCCCTGATTTCGCTCCGCTTTTTGCCGCTATTCTGGCGGAAATCCCCGCGCCGGCGGCCGACACGGCCCGACCGCTGCAAATGCTTGTCACGACGCTGGATTACGACGATTATCTGGGCAAAATCGCCATCGGGCGCATCGTGCGCGGCAGCATGAAAGCCAACACGCCGGTTGCCATCATGAAGAGGGACGGGTCGCTGGAAAAAGCCAAGATTGTGAAGCTATTCACTTTTGACGGGCTGAGGCGGCTGGACGCCGCCGAGGCTTTCGCGGGCGATATTGTGGCTTTAAGCGGTATTCCGGATATCGGTATCGGGGAAACCGTAGCCGACCTGCAGGCGCCGGAAGCTTTGCCCACGATTGAAATCGACGAGCCGACTCTCAGCATGACTTTTATAGTCAATAACAGCCCTTTTGCCGGAACGGAAGGAACGCATGTCACCTCGCGCAAATTGCGTGACCGCCTTTTTAAGGAGGTTGAGACGAATGTCAGCCTGCGCGTGGAAGAAACAGACAGCACGGACGCTTTCCTCGTGTCAGGTCGGGGAGAGTTGCATTTGTCCATCCTCATTGAAACGATGCGCCGCGAGGGGTTTGAGCTGCAGGCTTCCAAGCCGGAAGTAATTTTGAAAACGATCGATCATGTAAAATGCGAACCTTACGAGTTTTTGACCTGTGATGCCCCAAACAGCTCCGTCGGGGTCATCATCGAGCTTCTGAGCGCCCGCAAAGCGGAAATGCAGGGCATGACCACGCTGCCCGGCAACGTGACGCGGCTGGAATTTCTCATCCCGGCGCGCGGGCTTATCGGCTTTAGCAGCGATTTTCTCACGGAAACGCGGGGCGAGGGGGTAATGAACCATGTTTTTCATTCCTATCAGCCTTACAGAGGCGAAATCCGGCGGCGAGGGCACGGCGTCCTCATCGCCTCCGACACGGGGCTGGCGACGCCTTACGCCCTGCATCAGAGCCAGGAGCGCGGAGTCCTGTTTATAGCCGCCGGGGTCAAGGTTTATGAGGGCATGATCGTCGGGGCTTCCTCCCGCGAGCAGGATATTGAACTGAATGTCACGCGCAAAAAGCAATTGACGAATATGCGGGCCAGCGGCGCGGACGAGGCTTTGCGCCTTGAGCCGCCGCGCGTGCTCAGCTTGGAGGAGGCGCTCGAATTCATCGACGACGACGAGCTGGTCGAGGTGACCCCGGAAAACATCCGCTTGCGCAAAAAACACCTGGACAGAAACTCCCGCGTGAAATATGCGAAAGCGCGGCGGGCGGAATGAGGGCAAATTTTCTCTCAGAGGGTTGACGAATGCAAGAGAGTATTTTCAATGAATTCATTCCGGCCGTCTTTTTTGCCGGCTCGGTGGCGGTGCCGGCTATTTTGCTGGACAGCTACGCGGAGATGGGGCTTAACGCAGAAGAAATGCTGTTTATCATCCATGTGATTCAGACCGGTGCCTGGCGGAGCGGCTTCGATGCCGCGCTAATATGTCAAAAAATGGGAATGGGACAGTCGGATCTGGACAAAATAATTCGCGGGCTGGAGAAAAAACTCGTGCTCAAGCCGCGCGGGGCGGACGACGATGATTTGGATTTCAGCGGTCTGCCGGAGCAGCTGTTTGAAATATGGGGCATCCGGCAATACCATGCTTTGAAACGCGCGGCCAGGGAAGCGGGCGGCAAACCGGCTCGGCTGGAAACGAAATTGGCCCGGGCGGAAAAATCCTTTATTGAAATTTATGAGAAGGAATTAGGCCGCGGTTTGACCATGATGGAATGTGAAATTGTCCGGGACTGGCTGTTGGACGGCCATTCCGAAGAAATGTTACGTCATGCTTTGCGCAAGGGCGTGGAAAGCGAAGTCCGCGTTCCCCGCTACCTGGACAGTATTTTGCGGGAGTGGGAGAAAAAAGGGTTGCGCACGGTGGCGGAAGTCGAGGCGGAGGACGAAAAATTCCGGCGGAGCAAGGCCGGAGCTAAAAAGCCCCGGTCCGCCAAAAAAACGGTGGACAAGCACAAGTATGACAATTTATACTTGAATTGAGGGGTTTGCCCGCAACGCGCAAGCCCTGAGCGGAGGGAGAAAAATGGCGGGACTTGAAATTGCTTCCCCGGAGCGGGACGGGAATTGCCCGCGCTGCGGCGGGAGGGGCATAATACTTCAAGGAGACGCGGCCGTGCCCTGCGATTGCATGGCGCAAAAGCAGGCGGAACAGCTCCTGCGGCAGACCGGCCTGCCGAAAGCCATGCGTGCCTGCCGGTTCGCCTCTTTTCGCTTTGACTATTATGCCGGAGAGCATTTGGCGCGGGCGCGCAAAGCGTTTGAGGCTGCGCGCGGCTTTGCCGCCCAGGTGCTGGCCGATCCGGCCGCGACCGGGATAATGCTCACAGGCGAAGTCGGAACCGGCAAGAGCTTTCTCGCCGCCTGCGTGGCCAACGAGCTCATAGACCATGAACGCCGGGTGCTTTTTATCGTGGTGCCGGATCTGCTGGATCAATTGCGCGCGTCGTACGACGCGGACAGCGGGGTGCGGGAGCAGGATATCTTGGACGTGGCCCGCTCCACACCCATCCTGATTCTTGACGACCTCGGCGCGCATAATTATACGGAATGGGTGTGCAATCGTCTTTATACCATCCTGAACTATCGTTTGAATGAGCAATTGCCGACCGTGGTCACAACCAACCTGACGCTGCCGGAAATAGAAGAATACCTGGGTCATCGCGCTGTGTCCCGTCTGTTCCAGCTTTGCCGGCAATTTCGCCTTACGGCGGGCAAGGATATTCGCGTGCAGCTGAGCGTGGAGCGAGAAGGACGGGCTAATCGGCCATGAGACGCGCTCGCGTTCGGAGCGCCGCCCTGTTTCTCCTTTTGAATATGGCTGTTTTTCTCATCACCGGCCCGTTCATCCTCTTCTACGGGCCGTTTGCCGCACTCCGGGCTCTGGCGATCGGCACGATTCTGACCTCGCGCCATCCGCAGGCGGTGGAATGGTTTATGCCGCGGGAACAGGCAGCGGAAATAGCCGCGTCTTACGGGGCGGGGGTTGTGACGGTGGAGCCTGTGCTGACGGAGCGGGAAGGCGTGTACTGGGATCAGGCTAACGGCATTCGTATTGAAAACGTCAGCGGCCGTTCGTTTCGCGGCAAAGTAATGCTGATCAGCGATCCGGGCACCGTGCGCCTGGCTTTGGCCGAGGAGCCCGCCGGCCAGATGCTGACGCGGCTCGTGGCGGAGCGCGGCGCCGCGGCGGGGGTGAACGGCGGTGGCTATATCCTGGATTCGGACGGGAGCATGCGGGCGGACGGCATTGTTATCGCGGAGGGCCGGGTGCTGGCTGATGCGGCCGGCGATAAGAGGGAGAGCCTCATATGCCTCGACGGGGCCGGCCGGCTGCTGCTGGCGGAAATGACGGCGGCAGAAGCGCTGGAACGCGATGTCCGGCAGGCGGTCGCTTTTGAGCCTTTTCTTATACGGGACGGGCAGGCCCTTATCAAATGAGACGGCGGTTGGGGACTGGCGCCGCGCTCCGGAATCGGTCAGCTGGCGGACGGGACGATTGTTTTTGCCGTGCTGGACGGGCGGCAGCCGGGTTGGAGCATGGGCGCCACGCTGCGGGATTTGATGAATGTGTTTATGGAATACGGCGCGTTGCAGGCGGCTAATCTGGACGGCGGTTCTTCGGCGGAAATGGTTTGCGGGGGCCAGGTGGTGAACCGGCTTTGGAATGTGTTCGGCGAGCGCTATCTGCCCACGGCCTGGCTCGTGATGCCTGCCGGGAATTGAGCGGGATGGGGAGCGGCAGAAAAAAAGTCTGGCAAAAACGGCTCGTTTTTTTTCTGGCGCTTTGCCTTTGCCAGGGGCTTATTTGGCTGACCCTGGACGCGCAGGCCCGGCAATGGCTTATGCCCAGCCATAAAAACGAGCGTTCGTTCGTCGTGCCGCTTTCTTTGGCTTCGGCGCGCAATCTGCAGTTGTCATACAACAGCAAATATTTGTCCGCGTTAAGCGGCGGGGAGCTGCTCATCATTCGCCTCGGCGCACGGCAGCCCTTGAATGAATCCGCGGTCGCCGCTTACGCCTGGGCGCCGGACAGGGATGTCCTGGCGGCGGTGAAGACGGACGGGGCGGGCGCTGTTCTGACTGTCCTGGAAATAAAGGATTTGGGCCGCGCGGGCGGCGAGGCGCGGGAAATATATCGTCTCGCCTTGCCGGCCGCAGTGAGCGGGGCGGAATTCGCCTTTTCGGTTTACAGGGATGAAATTTATATCGCGGCTGACCTCATTCCCGCTCAGGCGCCGAACCAGGGAGAAACAGCCCTCTGGCGGGTTGACGCGCGGGGCGTGACGGTTATGGGTCCTGATTTTGATGCCGGCGGGCTGGAATTCACGGCGCGTTCCGATCCGCCGGCCGCGGAAAGAGGGGAAGCTGTTCTGGTGCCGGCGCCGGACGGTTATTCTGTCCTGCGGCTTACCGAAGCGGGCGAATACTGCACCGCCCGCTGGCTTTATTGACATATTGGTAAATTTGTCAAACAGTATTGACAGCGGGCCCGGCTGCCCCTATAATTATTACATTAAGTGTTCCGGCGCGCGCCGCCGGACGATGGTGGGAGGACGCTGAACATGCGCGAGCGCGCTCTGAAGCAGAGACGATTTAGCTTTATCATCTTCCGGAGTTTTTTTCTGAGCGCCGGCTTTTTTCGTTTGTCATATCGGTTTTCCTGCTGAGTTCTTTCCTTTCGGCGCCGGGGGCGTCAAAGCCGTTTGTCGGGGAAGCTCAGCAGAGCTTCTTTTTTTATTATCTGACAGATCCGAATATCAAAACTAAGCGAGGTATGAAAAAGTGATCGTCATCCTGAAACCCAAATCAGCCGCGGCCGACGTGGCCGAATTGACCGAAACTCTGGAAAACCAAGGGGTAAAAGTCGATCCCGTTTATGGCACGGAGCTTACCATTCTGGGTCTGGTCGGGGACACCTCCCGCATCGACCCCAGCCGGGTTGAAGCCAATCGAATCGTGGAGCGCGTCATGTTTGTCGCCGAACCGTTCAAAATGGCGAACAAATTGTTCCATCCCGAGCCGACCGTGGTCGAGGCTTTGGGCCGGAGCATTGGCGCGAACAAGATCGCGGTCATTGCCGGACCCTGCTCCGTGGAAACGGAAGAGCAAATCCAGCAAATCGCGGTCAACGTCAAGGCGGCCGGGGCCTCTTTTTTGCGCGGCGGCGCTTTCAAGCCGCGCACGTCGCCTTACGCTTTTCAGGGGCTCCAGTATGACGGTTTGCGCCTTTTGCGGCTCGCGCGCGAAGCGACCGGCCTGCCCATTGTTTCTGAAATCATGTCTCCGCATGACATTGATTTGTTCGAGCAAAGCGTCGATATCATCCAGGTCGGTGCGCGCAATATGCAGAATTTTGATCTGCTGAAAGAACTGGGTCGCGTCTCCAAACCCGTTTTGCTGAAACGCGGCCTGTCCGCGACCATTGAGGAATGGCTCATGTCGGCGGAATATCTGCTGGCCGGCGGCAACCGCCAGGTAGCCCTCTGCGAGCGCGGCATCCGCACCTTCGAGACTTACACGCGCAACACGCTTGACTTGAGCGCTATTCTGGCCGTGAAAAAAATGAGTCATCTGCCGGTCATCGTCGATCCGAGCCATGCCGCAGGTAAATGGTGGATGGTCTCGTCTCTGGCTAAGGCGGCGGTGGCCGTAGGCGCGGACGGCCTCATGATCGAAGTGCACAACGACCCGGCTCACGCCCTGTGTGACGGGCAGCAGTCCATCAAGCCCGACGGATTTCGGACACTGATGGATGAACTTCGTCCCATCGCCCTGGCCGTCGGAAGGGAGCTGTGAGCATGACGGAATTATTGACGCAGCTGGGAAAACGCAGCTATCCCATTGTCATCCGGCGGGGTCTCCTGTCTGCGCTCGGCGAGATGGTCAGCCGCTTTTACCAGGGATCTAAAATCTTTATTGTGACGGATAAAAACGTGAACGCCTATTACGGCGCCGCGGCGGAAAAAGCGCTGCAAAGCGCCGGCTACATCACCGGGAGCCTTGTTCTGCCGCCCGGCGAGCAAACCAAAGCCTTTGATGTTCTGCCCGCCGTCTATGAGGCGATGCTTGATTTCGGCCTCCGGCGGCGCGATCTGATTCTGACGCTTGGAGGCGGCGTCGTCGGCGACCTGGGTGGGTTCGCAGCCGCGACCTACTTGCGCGGTGTTCCCTATATTCAGATTCCCACCTCGCTTTTAGCGCAAATAGACAGTTCCGTCGGCGGCAAAGTGGCCGTAAACCTCAAACGCGGGAAAAATCTTATTGGGAATTTTTGCCAGCCGATGGCTGTGCTGACCGACCCCGACACGCTGGCGACGCTGCCCGGTCGCTTTTTCTACGACGGCCTGGCCGAAGCGATTAAAGCGGCCTGCATCAAAGATCGCGCGCTTTTTGACCTGATTCGCGGATTGGTCTCGCGCTCCGAGCTGCACTCCCGGATTGAGGAAATCGTCACGCGCTGCTGCCAAATCAAAAAAGAGGTGGTCGAGGCGGATGAATTGGAAAACGGCGAGCGCATCCTGCTTAATTTTGGGCACACCATCGGCCACGCGGCGGAGGCCTGTTACCACTACAGCCGTTACACGCACGGCGAGGCCGTGGCCATCGGCATGTGCTTGATCACGGCACATAGTGAGGCGACGGACATGACGGCGCCCGGAACCGCGGCGGAACTGCGGGAGACACTGGCCGCGCATAACCTTCCCTGCGCGCTGGACGCGGACGCGGACGGGGCGGCCCTCGTTTCCGCTATCAGCCATGACAAGAAAAACATGGGCTCGTCGCTGAATATTGTGCTGCTGAAAGAGATAGGGCAGGGCTTCGTCTACGAGACCACCCTGCCTTATTTTCATTTTCTCCTGAGCGGGGACGGCGTATGAAAGAAGAAAAAATCATGCTTCCCGGTCTGCTCCGGGGCACGGTCAGCGCTCCGCCCTCCAAAAGCATGGCGCATCGAGCCCTGATTTGCGCCGCGCTGGCCTCGGGCGTCAGCCGGCTGTACAATATGGAAGCCTCCGAGGATATTCTGGCTACGGCCGGAGGCCTTCGCGCCCTGGGCGCGGCGGTGACGCCGGGGCCGGATTATTGGGAGATCCGCGGAATCGCCGCCGGCGGGAGAGAGGCCCCGCCGGAAGCGGACGGAGCGGAAGCGCGCGTGGACTGCAACGAATCCGGCTCCACCCTGCGTTTTCTCCTGCCGCTTTTTCCCGTTCTCGGCCTCTCCGCCTGCTTCACGGGCCGGGGGCGCCTGGGCGCTCGGCCGCTGGAGCCGTACCGCGAATTGCTGACGGCGCGGGGACTGGACTGGGAGCAGGAAAACAGCCCGTTTCGACTGCGGGTGTCCGGCCGCCTGAGCGCCGGGGAGTTTTCCTTGCCCGGCGACGTGAGTTCCCAATTCGTCAGCGGGCTTTGTTTTGCCCTGCCGCTGCTCGCCGGTGATTCCGTAGTCCGGCTGACGACGGAACTGGAATCCGCCCCCTACCTGGCCATGACGCTGTCCGCGCTGCGGGAGTTTGGCGTGGAGATCAGACCGCGCGGGCCGCGCGTCTATGAAATTCCGGGCGGCCAGCGCTACGTGCCTCGTGCAACGCGGATCGAAGGCGATTACAGCCAGGCGGCTTTTTTCCTCGTCGCGGGAACGCTCGGTTCGGACGTGACCGTCACCGGATTGCGCAAGGATTCCCTGCAAGCCGATACGGCCGCGCTGCCTTTGCTGGCGCGTCTGGGTGCGCATGTCCGGCAGA